>PNMN01000005.1 GCA_013823655.1 Comamonadaceae bacterium
GCGCCACCACCTGTTCGAAGAACGGCTGGCGCGTCAGCTCAAGCAGGCCTGTGCATCGGCAGGTATTGCCAAGCACGTGACGGTGCACACGCTGCGTCACTCCTTCGCCACGCACCTGCTGCAGGCAGGCACCGACATCCGCACGGTGCAGGAGCTGCTGGGACATTCGGACGTGTCCACGACCATGATCTATACGCATGTGTTGAAGGTGGCGGCGGGTGGGACGGCCAGCCCGCTGGATGCGATGGCATTTGCGAACTGAAGGTCTGGTTTTCGGAAAGTGGGGGAAGGACTGCAACGGGTCGCAAGCCGTCCATCCCCAACTTCCAGCCAGCTCATCCCCCGGCACCCGGCAAAACAAAGTCCCGCCAGCCGATCAAGCGCACGCCGCTGCGTTCGTGCGATGCATCGCCCGCGTACACCAGCCAGGGCAACAAGGCCGCGTCGCCCGCGAAGCGCCCGCTTTTCTGGCCGGCGCGGACGAGGTCGGTGGTGGCGGTGTGGCCCGATTTGATTTCCACCGTTTGCAGGCCGGCCGGGGTTTCAAACATCAGGTCGGCCTCCACGCCGTTGTTGTCGCGCCAGAAGTACAGCTGCGGGCTTTGACCCGCGTTGAGCCGGGCCTTCAGGGCTTCGCTGACGATCAGGTTTTCAAACAGGGCGCCGCGCATGGGGTGCAAGGCGAGTTGGCTGGTGTCGCGCAGGCCCAGCAGCCAGGCGGCCAGGCCGGTGTCCAGAAAATACAGCTTGGGGCTTTTGACCAGCCGTTTGCCGAAGTTGACGAAGTACGGCGGCAGCAGGTGCACGATGTAGCTGGCTTCCAGCACCGACAGCCAGGCCCGCGCCGTGCTCTGGTTGATGCCGGTTTCCACCGCCAGGGCCGACAGGTTGAGCAGTTGCCCGGTGCGACCGGCGCACAGGCGCAGAAAGCGCTGGAACACCGAGAGGTCTTGCACGCGGGTGATGTGGCGCACGTCGCGTTCCAGGTAGGTCATCACGTAGCTGGCAAACCAGTCGGCGGGCTGCGCGGGGCCGGTGTGCAGGGCCGGGTAGCCGCCGCGCAGCATCCAGTCGTCCACGGTGTACGACGCGCCCACGGCAGTGGGCAGTTCGCTCCAGGCCAGCGGGGCCAGTTGCGTCATGCCGACGCGCCCGGCCAGCGACTGGCTGATGCCCGAGATCAGATCAAATTGTTGCGAACCGGTCAGCACGAAGCGACCGGGGCGCCGGTCCTGGTCCACCAGCCCTTGCAGATAAGAAAACAGGTCGGGCCAGCGCTGGGCTTCGTCGAACACCGCGCCCTGGGCAAAGCGCGCCAGAAAGCCGCGTGGGTCTTCCTGCGCAAAAGCGCGCTCGGCCGGGTCTTCCAGGCTGATGCAGGGCAGCTCGGCAAACAGGTCGCGCGCCAGTGTGGTTTTGCCGGACTGGCGCGGCCCGGTGATCGCGAGCACCGGAAATTGCCCGCGCAGGCGCTGCAGCGTGAGGCGCAGATGCCGGGGAATGGTGGGGGTAAAATTCATACAATATCAGGAAATAATCCGGGAATTGTATGGATTTTTGAGAAAAATGAAACCCAGGCGCCGCTGAATGGCTTGTTCGGAGCGGTTTGTTTTCAGTCCCTCAACCCCGCACCACCAGCACCTTCAGCGCCCGGTCGCTGGACACATCGGCAAACACCGCCGGGTTCGGCAGGCGCTGCAGCAGTTCCAGCTCGGGTGCCTCAGTGGCCAGCACATCGCGCAGGAATTGTTCGGGCAGTTCTGGTGCGTTCAGGCAGAGCAGGGCGTGGCCGCCGGGGCGCAGCAGCTCGGGCAGGCGGCGCACCAGGCGCGGCCAGTCTTTGGTGGCGACGAAACTGCCTTTCTGGTAGCTCGGCGGGTCGGCGATCACCAGCCCGAACGGCCCCATTCGGGTGACCTTGCCCCACGACTTGAACAGGTCGTGCGCGAGGAATTTGGCGCCGCTGGTGAAGCCGTTCTGCTGGTGGTTCTGCTGGCCGGTGGTGAGCGCGCTCTGGGCCATGTCGAGGTTCACGACCGCTTTGGCGCCGCCTTGCATGGCCGCCACCGAGAAGGCGCAGGTGTAGGCAAACAGGTTGAGCACCTTGTGGCCTTGCGCGTGCGCGCGCACCCAGCGCCGGCCCTCGGCCATGTCCAGAAACAGGCCGTGGTTTTGCCCGCGCAGCAGGTTGACGCGGTACTGGGCACCGTCTTCCGTGACCCCATGCGGTTCGGGCACGCGGCCGGCCAGCACGGTGGTTTCGCTGCGGCCTTCCAGGCGCGTTTGCAGCACGGCGTTGAGCGGCTGGGCGGGTGCGGTCTGGGCCTGGCGGGCCTGCAGTGCGGCGGTGAGCGCGACCTGCTCGTCGGGCCTGGCTTCGCCAAACTTGGTCACCAGCCACACCGGCGGGTAGGCGTCGAGCGTCCAGGCCTCACAGCCCGGGTGCAGGCCGCCGCGGCCGTGGAAGAGGCGTTGCGCGTCGGTGGGCATGGTCACCGTGGCGATGGCGTCGAGCAGGGCTTGCATGGTGTTCAGATGCGGGTCAAACGCCGAAGGATGCGCCCAGCGGCGCCAGCCCGTGGCGGCGGCGCGCCTGGGCGCAGGCGTCGCTGCCTTCTTCAAATTCGCGGCACGGGTTGGGGCGCCACTCGTAGATGCCGCAGGTGGCTTTTTCACCGACCTTGCCCGAGAGCGCGGCGCAGCGCGGGCGGCCGTGGTCGGTGCCACGCAGGCGGGCGATGCGGTCCGTCACGGGCACCCACAGGCCGTCGGGCACGCTGCCGCCTTCGGACTGGGTCTCAAACACGGAGAAGTCGACACGGAAACTGGCGCAGCAGGCGCCGCAGGTGGTGCAGACGCTCACGAGGCGCTTCAGGTCAAACGGCCGAGCAGCAGGTACTCCATCAGCGCCTTCTGCACGTGCATGCGGTTCTCGGCCTCGTCCCACACCACGCTCTGCGGGCCGTCGATCACTTCGGCGCTCACCTCTTCACCGCGGTGCGCGGGCAGGCAGTGCATGAACAGCGCGTCGGGCCTGGCCACGGCCATCATGGCTTCGTCCACGCACCACTGAGCGAACGCGGCGCGGCGCACTTCGTTTTCGGCCTCAAAGCCCATGCTGGTCCAGACGTCGGTGGTCACCAGGTCGGCGCCTTGGCAAGCTGCCTTCGGGTCGCTGAAGACCTTGTAGCCAGCCGGGTTCGTGATGCCGGCCAGCTTCGCGTCCACCTCGTAGCCGCTGGGCGTGCTCACGTGCACCGTGAAGCCCAGCAGCTCGGCGGCCTGCAGCCAGGTGTTGGCCATGTTGTTGCCGTCGCCCACCCAGGCCACCACCTTGCCCCGGAGTGCATCGAGCGGGTTGCCACTGGCAGCCGGGCGGTGCTCGACCAGGGTGAACAGGTCGGCCAGGATCTGACACGGGTGGAACTCGTTGGTCAGGCCGTTGATGACGGGCACGCGCGAGTGGGCGGCGAAGCGTTCCAGCTTGCTTTGTTCATAGGTGCGGATCATCACCAGATCGACCATGCGGCTGATCACCTTGGCGCTGTCCTCGATGGGTTCGGCGCGGCCGAGCTGGCTGTCGCCCGTGGTCAGGTGCACCACCGAGCCGCCGAGCTGGTACATGCCGGCTTCGAAGCTCACGCGGGTGCGGGTGCTGGCTTTCTCGAAGATCATGGCCAGCGTGCGGTCCGGGTCGGCAAAGGGCTGGTGTTTTTCCACCGCCTTGAACTTGGCCTTGATGAAGGCCGCGCGCGCGAACAGGTAGGCGTACTCGTCGGCGCCCAGGTCCTTGAACTGCAGGTAGTGGCGGATGTTCATGGGTTTTCCGACAGGAAGGTGGCAATGATCGGCAGCAGGATCGCCGCCACTTCGTCGGCTTCGGCGGCGGTCATGATCAGCGGCGGCACCAGGCGGATCACGCTGTCGGCGGTGACGGAGAGCAGCAGACCGGCGTCGGCCGCGCGCTGGGTGATGACGCCACAGGGCTTGTCCAGCTCGATGCCGATCATCAGGCCCTGACCACGCACCTCTTTCACGCCGGGTTTGTGCAGCAGGGCTGTGAGCAGCCGGGTCTGCAGGTGCGTGCCGACGCGCGCGGCGTTCTCCAGCAGACCGTCTTCTTCGATGATGCGGATGGTCTCGACGCCCGCGCGCATGGCCAGCGGGTTGCCGCCAAAGGTGGTGCCGTGGTTGCCCGGCTGGAATATGTTCGCGGCCTTCGGGCCGGCCACCACAGCGCCGATCGGCACGCCCGAGCCCAGCCCCTTGGCCAGCGGCATCACGTCGGGCTGGATACCGGCCCACTGGTGCGCAAACCACTTGCCGGTGCGGCCCATGCCGCACTGCACCTCGTCGATCATCAGCAGCCAGTCGCGGGTATCGCACAGCGCGCGCACGGCCTGCAGGTACTCGGCACGCATCGGGTTCACACCGCCTTCACCCTGGATGGTTTCGAAGAACACCGCCACCACGTTCGGGTTGCTTTCGGTGGCCTTCCTGATGGCCTCGATGTCGTTCGCCGGCACGCGGATGAAGCCCTCCACCAGCGGGCCGAAACCGGCCTGGATCTTGGGGTTGCCGGTGGCCGACAGCGTGGCGATGCTGCGCCCGTGAAAGGCCTTCTCAAAGACCACGATCTCCGGGCGCTCGATGCCTTTGTCGTGACCGAACTTGCGCGCCAGTTTCAGCGCGGCCTCGTTGGCTTCCAGGCCGGTGCTGCAGAAAAACACGTTGCTCAGGCCCGAGCGCTCCACCAGCATCTGCGCCAGGCGCTCCTGGTCGGGCACGTGGTAGTAGTTGCAGCAATGCATCATCCTGGCCACCTGGTCCTGCAGGGCGGGCACCAGTTTGGGGTGGCCATGGCCCAGGGTGTTGACGGCGATGCCGGCCAGCGCGTCCAGGTACACCTTGCCGTTCAGGTCCCAGACGCGGCAGCCCTTGCCGTGCGACAGGGCGATCGGCAGTCGGCCGTAGGTGTTCATCACGTGGGGCGACGACGGGGCGGCGGGGGCGGCATGCATGCGGAACTCCGGAGTGGGAAGGATCAAAAGAAGGCTCAAAAAAAAGCGGCTCAACGCAGGTTGAGCCGCTGAAAAGCGATTTTAGAGGCAGGGAACGGCTTCATCTTTGCGGGTTGGGCATCAGAGCCATGCGGCACACCCGTCGCCCACAAACCGCGACTCACCCCCGTGCCCAGCAGGGGGTGCAGGGGCCGGAGCTTACAGCTTGCCCAGCAGATTCACAAACCAGCCGCGGCTGCGGTAGCTCATGTCGGTCAAATCGTCCGAGAAGGTGGTGAAGTTGTAACCCAGGCCGAGCTTGACATTCGGGTTGATGTGGCGGTACACGCCCAGCAGAGCCCCGGACTTGGCGTCCTGCGCCTCCTCGGCTGCGAGATGCCGCAATTCGCCCATGATGTCCCACTTGTGCACCACGTGCCAGTCGACCCGTGCAATGGCCAGCCAGGCGCTGCTGCGGAACCAGTTGCCGCCGAGCTGGCTGGTGTCGCGCAGTTCGCCGAAACGGTAGCCCAGCTTGCCTCCCACCGACAGCCTGGGCATCAGATCGTAAATGGCGTCCACCGACAGCACATGGCTGCGTTGCTCGTACACATTGACCGCCCCGGCAGCGCCGACCTGTCCCGGGCTGGGCAGGTCTGACAGGTAGGTGTACTTGAAGAGCGCGTTGAGCCGGTCGTTCAGAACCGGGCGATAAGCGAGCCCGAGCACGCCTTCCGTGAAGTTGGCGTCGCCCGTGCTGCCAGCCCTGGCCTGGCTGCGCGCCAGATTGAGCCGACCCAGCAAACGCCAGTCGGGTGTGGCCTGGTAGCCCAGCGTGTTCTTCAGCAGCCAGCTCTCGCGCTGGCCGCTCTGGTTGCCGTCTTCGGTGCGGTACTCGATCACACCGGTGTACCGGATTTTTTCGAACCGGTACCCCGCCGACAACGACATCGCACTGCGCTCCAGATCGCCGGTGGCGGGCTCGGCGCTGCTGCCCTGCTCCAGACGCGCGCCCAGCGTCCAGCGATCACTGGCCGCCAGGTCCAGGCCAAAGGCATGGATCAACCCGGAAGAGCCGTTGGCCGCCTCCTGGTAGCGCGATTCGGTGTACACGGAAAGACTGTCGCTGTAACGCGATTTCACGCCCGCCGTGATGCCGCCCACGCGAGCGCGGTGGCCGGTGTCGCTGCGGTCGGGGTCGAGCAGGTAGTTCAGGTAAACGCTGCTGCGGTCGGACAGCCGGTAGTCCAGCGCCAGCTTGGCACCCGCACCACCATCACCCTCGCTGATCTCGCCGGACACATTGGCCCGGTCGTTCACCTGGTACTGCGCACCCACGGCGATGCGGTCGTTCTCGCTGCGGCTGGCGTCGTGCTGCGCGGTGCCCTGCAACAGGCCGTAAACGCCCCAGCGCCCCGGTTGACCCTTCTCGTCGACCGGGTGGTAGGCCAGCTTGGCGGCGACGTCGGTGCGGGCACCGGTTTCGGCCAGTATCGCGCTCGCGCCAGCGGCCAGCGCGGTTTCCCGCTCGTCCCGGCGCACCCCCAGAGAGGCGGCCACACTGGGTGTGACCGCATAGGTGGCGTTGACTTCTGCCGACTGGTTGGCCCCCGAGAGTCGCCCGTCCTTTCGGTCTACCCGGGCCAGCAGTTCGAGTTTGTCGCTGGCCTGGACTTTGCCCTGCACACCGATCTGTTCGATGCCTTCGCTGGTGATCTGCCCCGGGGCCGAGTAACCGTCCTCGCGCTTGACCCAGTAGGCGTTCACGCTGCCTGGCAGCGTCGCGCCGAGTTCCCGGAGATCGGCCGCAGCCTCCACCCGATGCGCCTGCGCCTCGATGCCTGCGGTGGTGGTTTGCGCCACCGTGCCAAAATTGAAACCGCCGTTTTGCGAACTCAGCGCGCCATTGCCAGGACCACTGGACTGGGCGGTTTCCAGTTTCAGATAGGTGCCCGGCTGGTAGCGCAAAGTCAGATCGGCACCCAGCAACTCCTGCTCGGTCCCCACGCCGTCCTGCCGGTAGCCGGTGATGCCGAGCTTGACCCGGTCACCCAGCCAGTGGCTGGCGCGGCCACCGAGCGTGAGGTTTTCCGCCGCCGTCAGCCCAGGGGTGAACTCGTAGCCCACCACCAGGTAGGTCGGATGTCCGGAGAGCGCACCCGAGAGCACCAGGGTGTCGGCACTGGCCGTGGCAGCCAGGGGCGTGCGCAAGATCACGCGGCCCTGGAGGCTGTTGAGTTCGTAGTCTTGTCCGTGCACCAGGGTGGTGGATTTCAGCACGATGCCGGAATCCTTGTCCCGCACCTCGACACGCAGGCGTTCGGAGCCCACCAGAATGTCCTGATTGCGCAGGTAATACAGTGAGCCACCGGTGCCACGGAATTCCTCCACCGACGCCAGGGTGCCGGGGTCGGCGGCAAACAGATCCACCTCGCTGCGCCGCTCGCCAAAGGCGGTTGCCTCGGAACTCTGGTAACGCGCCTGTGCGCCGTACAAGCCACGGCTGTAGTTGACCAGATCGGTGCCGCTGAGTTTGGTCTGGAAACTGCCCCACAACACGTGCGAGTCGTTGCGCTGCAGCTTCACGTAAAACTTGCCCTGGGTGGGTGCGTCCTCCACCAGCGTGGAGTCGTCCCCGTACACAGGGTAGTAGGCATTGGGGTCCAGGCGACGCAGCAGGTACCGAGGGTCCTTGCTGTTGAAGTTGGAGAACAGGTCCCCGATGGGCTGCTCGCGCGTGTCGGCGCTGGCGGTCAGCAGCGTCTCGCCCTTGATCTTGCCTTTGAGATAAAACGCCAGACGGCCATCGACGTGGATTTTTTCCTCGTAGCGTCGGCTGGTGTCTCCGGTGACGAGTTGTGCCGGGCCAGTGACCCGGTTCTGACCGATGGTCAAATCCGCCAGCGCGACGTAGAACCAATCGTTGTGCGGAATGTAGATGTGGCGCTTGAACTCCGCGCGCTGCCCCCCGCTCTGTGTGGCGATATCGACCACATGGCGGCCGGGCGGCAAAATCTGCCGCAGCGCAAACTTGCCCTGTGCGTCCACCGGCACCGCACGACCGAGCACGGTGACTGCGCTGCCCGGCGCGAGTCGGTCACCGTTGACGGTGACGGCGCCACCCCGCACCGGGATGTTTTTCAGATGGCGGTGATTTTCACCGTAGCCGATCAGGTCCTCGCGCGGCTGCGGCTCCTCGTCGGCCAGCGGGTTTCTGGCATCCAGCAGGCGCAGCGTCTTGGGGCGGCTTTCATCAAAGCGCCCTTGCGCGTCGTACACGCGCAGCAGGTACTGCACGGCGTTGCGGTCTTGCGGGGCCGTCCACTGGGCCACCGTATCGACCCGGGGATCGAGTGCAATCACCGCCAGGGGCGTTTTTTGCGTCGAATCGTCGGCAGCAAACACCCGCACTTCGGCCTTGCTGATGAAGGCGGCGTAGTTGCTGTAGGGGGTGAATCGCACCGCTGCGCCACGCACGGCAGCATCGGGGTGCACCGTCAGGTTGAGCACCGGCGTGGCCTCCAGGCCGTCAAAGCGCAGCTGGATGTCGGCTTTCTCCAGCGCCACGTCGGTGCAGCGCGTGGTGTCGGCGCTGTTGGGCAGGTCCTGCCGAGCCAGGGGCACGCCGTCGACGGAAATCCGGAACGGCAAACCGGCGTCGCCACCCAGCTGGTCCTTGCACGCCGGCGGCGCGGGCTGGGGCGGCGGCGCCACGGCGGGCACCGGCACGGCCTCTGTGGTCACGCCCACCTGCTGGTCGTACCAGACCTCGATCTCGACACGCCGGTTCGGTGCCAGGCAGGCCTTGTAGTCGATCATGTCCTGCTCGTTGCCCGCGTAGGCAGCCTTGGCGTCGCAGCTCTGCAGCGGCACCGTGTCGCCCCGCCCCAGCACCTCCATCGGCACCGCCGCCATGCCGGGAAAACCGCGCAAGAAGTCTTGCACCTGCGTGGCGCGGGCTTGCGACAGGCCCTGGTTGTCGCCGAAGCGTTTTCGCGTCGCCGGTGTCATGCGCTGAACGTCGGCATGGCCTGTCAATCGCAGCCTCAGGCCTGGCTTGCCGGCCAAACGTTGCGCCAGCGCGCTCAGTGCGTCGCGCTCGGGTTGACTCAGGAGATCGAACCCGGATCCAAACAGCGGCAGCACCGTGGGCTTGGCCCCGGGTCGGTTGGCCAGCACCGGCACTTCCCGGCTGCTGGCCGCGGGGGTGGCGACTGGGCTGCTTGCCCTGCTCACCACCACCACCTCATTCGGTCGGCGGTATTCGACGCTGGGTGCAACGGCACCGATGGGCCGGGTGAGGACATGGCTGTCCTGGCGGGCTTTGCCGGCTTGTTCCGGCACGGCGCAGCCGGTCTTGCCATCACTCTTGCCATCACAAACGCCCGCCGCCACGGCGGGAGCACAGACCAGGGTGGCGATCAGACTCGCGAGCAGTGTTTTGTTCATGGTTATTCACCCACCTTGCGGGACGGTTGGGCAGGCAGAAAGAGTTCCTCCTCGATCAGCAAGCCATGGCAGCAGCCTTGCCTGGCCCACGCCTCCTGGAGTTGCTGGCGCACCGCCAGCAAGCGCTCGCGCGCCAGCCCTTCGCCCTCGCCTGCGGCCTGGTAGGCCAGCCGCAGCACCGAGGGCCGGGCCTGAAACTGCTCGGGCAGGGCGGAGAATTGCCGCACCCAGTCGGGTTTGAGCGTGGTCTGGCCGGGCTCGAACGCGGCGTCACTCATGTCCACGCGCACCACCTTGTGGATGGTGGCGCCGAAATTGAGCTTGCTCAGCTTGCCGCGGGTGAGTCGCACGTCGCGCGGGTTTTCGGTGGTCACGCGGTAGCCGGTGGGCAGGGTGCGTTCGTCGAGCTTCATGACGAAGTTGCTGCCCCGGTCGGCATCGGGTATGGCCGCGCAGGCGACATGGAACCGGCCTTCGGCATCGGTGTTCACCAGCCAGCCGCGCGCGGTGGCCAGGCGCACGCCGGGCAAGCCGGGCTCGCCCTCGTCCTGGTAGCCATTGGCGTTGCGGTCGTCGAACACCTTGCCAATCAGGTCCGAGCAGTCGAAGGTCGGGTCGGGGACCACCCGAACCACGGCGGTTGACAGGTTTGACACGGCATTCGAATGGGGCGGCGGCACCTGGTTGTTGAACGCCTGCGCCGTATTCACGTACTCACCCGGCTGCACGCCCGCGCCGACCACCAGAACCAGCTTCACCGTGCGCGTGACATTGGGCGCAAAGACCAGGCTGCTCCAAGTCAGCACGCGACCGTTGACGGTCGGTTCCGCCGCCACGCCATCGAGCGTGGCGCTGCCTGGCACGTATTTGAAGCCCGGTGGCAGCGTGTCGCGAATGTCGATGTGGGTCAGATTCGCCGCCAGCGTATTGCGCGCGGTGATCGTGTACGGCACCAGCTGCCCCACGCTCACGTTGACCAGCGGCGTGGTCTTGATCAGCGCCAGCGCACCACCCAGCACCGGGTCGATGGGGATGTGGTTGTTGACCACGCCCACGCCCGAGAGCGTCAGGGCGAAGCTGAGGTAGTAGGTGGTGGCGTCGGCGCCGGTCGGGGCACCCGGCTGCGGCTGCATCGCAAACACGCTGCCCGGTGGCCCCGCCGGTGGCGTGAAGGGGCCTGCCTGTGGCGGGATGATGTTCGAAGGCGGCGGCAGATAGCCGCCGGGCTGCACCACCTGCAAGGTGTAGGTGGCATTGCCCGGACAGCCCGGGGGCGCCGGGTTGATCAGCAGGTACTGGTACGAGCCGGTGGCGCCGGTGGTCTGGGCATTGACGCCGCCCACCAGGCACGCATCAGCCACTTGCACGCCACCGGCCAGCAGCGTCACCACCGCGCCCGCCACCGGGGCGCGGGTCACCGAGTTGTACACCACACCCGCCGGGTCGAGCGGCAGGTTCTGTTGCAAGGTGGTGGTGCCGCTGGCCAGTTGCAGGGCCGTGATCACGCCGTTGCTGATCACGCCGTTGCGCGTTGGCGTGGGGTCGGCCGATTGCGCAATGCCGTAGATCGCGCCGCTGGCGGGTTCGCGAAAGCGCACCGAGTAGTAGGTGGCAGGATTGCCCGGGGTGGACGGGAACAGGCCAGCCACGCTGTAGTTGCCACTGGCATCGGTGGTTGCCGTGCTCAGCACGGTGCCTGCGGCATTCAGCACTTCGACGATGAAGCCCTGCACCCGGTTGCTGATCAGGGGGTCGTTGTTCACCCGATCATGGTTGGCGTCCAGATACACCGTGCCGCTGACCGCAGACAGCGTGCCGGCGGCAAAGCTCACCGGCGTCGGATCGTTCTCGCCCGCGTCACCGGGGTTGCCGTTGCCGTTCGGGTCGGGGTTGCTGCCGTCGTCGGACGCATCGCTGGCAATCACCGGGCCAGCGGGCGTGGACGCCGTGGTGGCCAGCGCCTGGTTGTTTTGCACCGCAGAGGGCAAGGGGTTGGTGCCAAAGTCGATCTCGGTCGTGAAGCTGATGCTGCAGCGCTCACCCGGTTGCAGGTTCTGATTGCCCGCCAGCAGCCGGTTTTGCCCGCTGCCGGTGAAAGCCGCTGGTGCCACGTTGAGCACGGTGCCGGTGCAAGCCGACACCGCTGCCGCTGCGCTGATGCTGCGACTCTGCGCCGTCGGGAACGTGGCGAGCAGGTCATCCGTCACCTGCACGTTGGTCGCCGTCACGCTGGTGCTGAGGTTTTGCACCACGATCGAATACGACACGCGGTAGCGCTTGTGGCCAACCTGCACCACACCCGTGACCGCTTTCGCCACGCCGATCACCTGCGCCGACAGGTTCACCACGGTGGGGGATGCGTCGTCGGTCGGGTCGCCGTTGCCGTTGGCGTCCGGGTTGGCGCCGTTGACGCTGTCGTCGCTGACGTTGCCGCCTGCGGGCGAGACGCCGGTGCCGGTGGCGGTGTTGTTGAACGGACCCGCCGTGGTGGGGAAGAAGCGCAGCGTGAATTGGATCTGGGCGCTCGATGGGTTGGCGCCAAAATTGGGCAGGCTGGAGCTCGCTGGCACCAGCAAAGCGCTGCCCGCACCGCTGCCGGTGAACACGCCCGCAGCCACTGGCGTGAGCGTGGCACCGTGGGTTTGCACCCCCACCACCGGGGCGCCAACGACCGTGTACTCGTTCGGCCCCGGAATGGCATTGGCGGTGTAGGTGCCAAATTGCGGCAGTGCGCCGTTGATCGCATCGGTGATCTGCACATTCGCCAAGGGCGTCTGACCGGCATTGACCACGGTCAAAGTGAAGGGCACGCTGTAGCTGCCGTCACCGTGGTTGACCACCGCAGCGGCGGACTTGGCCAGCCCGATGTGCGGAATCGGCACCGGCGTCGGGTCGTTCTCACCCGGCTCGTTGGCGTTGCGGTTGCCGTTCGGATCGGGGTTGCTGCCGTCGTCTGAACTGTCGGCGGCGGTACTGCCCGAGAACGCCCCGGTGCCGGTGCTGGTCGCCTGGTTGGTGTAGGCCTGCCCGGGCTGCGGAACAAAGCGAAAGCCAAATTCCAGCGTGCAGGTTCCATTGATCGGCAGTTGCGCGATGGACGCCGCCAGCGCGGCACCGGAACCATCAAAACCCGCATTCACCATGCCCGTTGCGCAAGCGCCCACAAACACCGGGGGCTCTGGATCGTGTACTGCCCCGCCACCAGCACCGCGCCCGCACCACCCGCCACGTGCGTGCCGAACCGGGGCACGGCACCGCTCATCAGATCACTGACGCTGACGTTGTTGAGTTCTTCGTTGCCCAGGTTCTGCACCGTCATGCGGAAGCTGCCGCTGTAGCTGCCATTGCCGTTCACCAGCAAACCGGACTGCAAAACCTTGGCGATGCCGATGGAGGCCGTGTGCGTGTAGCCCACCGGTGTGGGCGTGTTGTTGTTGGTCGGGTCGCCGTCGCTGTCGCTGTCTGCGTTGCTGCCGTTGTTCGACGTGTCGGTGACCGCACCCAGCGTGAACTCGCCCGTGCCAGCACCGGTGGCCACATTGCTGTAACCGCCCACCGGCGACGGACTTTGTGGACGGAAGCGCAGACTGAGGTCGAATTCACACGCCGCGCCCACTTCAAGGCGGCTCAGGCTGGCGATCTGGCTGTTGCCAGGCGCGCCGGTGAATCCCGGCGTCAGGGTGGCCACAGGGCAAGCCCCTTGAACCGTGGGCGCAGCCTCGATGGTGTATTCGCCGTTGTTCAGGCTGGCCGCTGGGCCACCGGCCACAAAACTGCCGAATGCCGGTGCCGCGCCCGCCACCAGATCCGACACCGTCACATTCAGCAGGGGCTCGGTGCCGAAGTTCTGCACCCGGATGCGGAAGGGCACGCTCACGCTGCCGTTGGCATGGATGAGCTCGGCCATCGGCTTGGCTTTGGCCAGGCCAATGCGCGGGGTAAAGCTCAGGAGGACCCTGGTGGGGTCGTTCTCACCGGTCTCGTTGCCGATGCCGTTGTTGTTGGCATCCGGGTTGCTGCCGTCGTCCGACAAGTCGTTCGTGACCACACTGCTTTGCGCACCCGTGCCTGCTGCCTGTGCCTGGTTGAGGTAGGCGCCACCCACGGGCAGCGGCGGCAATGGACGAAAGCGAATGCTGACATTGACCGTGCAGCTCGCGTTCACCGAAAAACCGCTGATGTTGGCCAGCAAAGTGACCGCGTCGCCGTTGAAGGCGGCGTTGGCGCTGCCGCCTGCGCAGGCGCCACCAAAGGCGGGCGCCGTCTGCACGGTGTACTGCCCGGGGGCCAGCGCAGCCGCTGCGCCGCCGGTGACAAAGGTGCCAAAACTCGGCTTGGCGCCCGATAGCTGGTCTGTCACGGCAACGCCGTTCAACACTTCGCCCCCGGTGTTGCGCACCACCATCTGGAACGGAACCGTGAACGTGTCATCGCCATTCGCCGTGTGCGTTGTATTGACGCGCTTGGCGATCGCTACCCGCGGATAAGGCACTGGCGTCGGGTCGTTCTCGGTGGCTTCGCTGGCATTGCCGTTGCCGTTCGGATCGGGGTTGCTGCCGCTGTCTGAAAGGTCTGTGACCAACGCACCCGAGAAAGCGCCCGTGCCCGCCGCCAGCGCCTGGTTGGTGTAGATCGTCACCGCCCTGGGCATGAAACGGTAGGTGAAGCCCATGGTGCACGATGCGGCCGGCTCCATGCCGGACATGCTGGCCACTTCAAGGCCACCCGCAGCGCCGCTGAAGCCCGCAGTCAAGGCGCCATTGGTGCACAGCCCCTCGAAAGCCGGCGCGGTCTGCAGCGTGTATTGGCCGCTGGCCAGCGTGGCCGCAGCCCCGCCCGACACAAAAACACCAAACTGGCCGCCCGCCGCCGATGCCAGGGGGTCGGTCACCGCCACGTTGGACAGAGGCTCGTTGCCGACGTTGCGCACCAGCAACCGGATCGGCACCACGATGCTGCCGTCGCTTTGCACCGAGACACCCGGGCTGATTTCTTTGGCGATGCCGATGGCGCTGTTGAATACCGGGTTCACCGGCGTCGGGTCGTTCTCACCGGCCTCGTTGGCGCGGCCGTTGCCGTTCGCATCGGGGTTGCTGCCGTTGTCGGACAGGTCTTGCAATTGCGGCTGGGTCGCAGAGGTTTGCCCAGACAGCGCACCGGTGCCGATCACCGTGGCCTGGTTTTCGTAGCGACCACCGGAGGGCAACAGTGGCGGCCAAGGTGCCGTTGCCCGAACGCGGATGGCGATGTCGATCTGGCACGACGCGCCTGCCGCCAGCGCAAAGCCGCTGGCGACGTTGGTGTCGGCAGCGCCGTTGAACCCTGGGTTGAGTCCGCCGCAGGTGCCGCTGGGCGCGGTCAAACGGGTGTACTGGCCATTGAGCAGCGGATCGGTGGCCGGATTGGCCAGCGTGACGTGGGTGCCAAAGCGCGGCGCGGGCCCGGCCAGTGGGTCGGTCACGGTGATGCTGTTCAGTTCCTCGAGGCCGAGGTTGCGCACAAACAGGCGGAAGTTGACGTTGAAGCTGCCATCGGCGTTGATGCTGGGGCTGCCGGCAACAAGCTGCTTGGCAATGCCGATGCGCGCCTGCGGGACTTCGGCAAAGAGGTAGCCGGTGGCGGCGGTGTTGGACGGCAGGGCGATGGCCGAAATGACGTCGTTGACCGCGGTGCTGCCGCCAGCGCTGCCAGCGCTGTCGATGCCGTCCACCAGGTTTGTCTCGCTGACCGTGCCCTGGGTGATGGTGTAGCTGCCTTGGGGCACAAAGTTGAACACGAAGTTGCCGCTGGGGTCGCTGGGGTCTCTGGTGGCGCTGCGGTTGAGCGCCACGCCGTCAAAGGTGGTGCCGCTCAGCGTCAGGGGGACGCCATCGATGCCGGTGTCGCCCGCGTCCACCAGACCATTGTTGTTGAAGTCGCGGAACACGCGCCCGGCCAAGGAAGACGAGTTCACCGTCACGCTGCCGCTGTTGCTGTTGTTGGCCGGGACGGTGTCGAGCGAACTGGTGGCGACGCTGGCGGTGTTGGTAAAGACCTGCGGGTAGCTGGTGACCGTGGTCAACTCGACCGGTACGGTGATGTCGATCTCGGCACCGTTGCTGACCGTGCCCAGCGCACAAGTGAAGCTGGTGCTGCCCGCAGCGCCGGTACACGTGGTGGTGCTGGCGCTGCCGGAAACGATGGCCACGGTGGGCGCGCCGGTGAGCACCATGTGGGCCGGCAGGTTGTCGGTGAGCACCACGTCGTCGGCTTCGGCCAGCCCGGCGCCGGTGTTGTTGCGCACCCGGATCACGAAGCTGAAGTCGTCGCGCAGGTTGACGGTGGCGGCAGACGGCGTTTTGCTCACCACCTGCATGTCGGCCTTGGTGCGCACCGTGGTGGTTTCGGTGACGCTGTTGTTGGCCGGGTTGCTGTCAAAGCCAGCCGCCACCTCGTCCGAACTCACGCTGGCGCTGTTGGTGCTCACGCCTTTGGCAACCCCCTGCATGGTGATGGTCAGGCTGCTGATTTGGGACGCCGCAAGGTAGGGAATCTGGCACACCAGGGTGCCGCCGATGTTGTCCACCGCAGGCACGCTGGAGCAGCTGCCGCCGCTGGGAACGGTGTGCGACTGAAAGCTCAGCCGGGTCGGTGGCAGGGTGTCGGTGATGACGACGTTTTCTGCCGCCGACGGCCCCTGGTTGGTGACCGTGATGGTGTAGACCGTGTTGTCCCCAGCCGCCACCGGGTCAACACTGTCGGTTTTGTTGATCAGCAGGTCGAGCGCGGGCGGGGTCACCGGCGTGCTCACCGTGGCGCTGTTGTTGCCAGTGTTGGTTTCCGCCGTGCTGGTGCTCACCACCACGCTGTTGGTCAGCGTGGTGTTCCGGGTGGCTGTGTTGGGGCGCACCACAATGGTCGCCGTTCGCTGCGCGTTGTTGGCAATGGTGCCGAAATTGCAGACCACCTGGTTGTTGCCTGGGCCGGTGGTGCTGTTGGCCGCAGGCGCGCTGCAGCTGCCGCTGGACGGCGCGACGGAAATGAAGGTGACGTTGCTGGGCAGGGTGTCGGTGATGGTGACCGCTGCTGCTTGCGACAGGCCGTTGTTGAGGTTGATTGCCGTGACCACATAGGTCAGGTTCTGACCTGCGGGCACGTTGACTGGTGTGGCTGTTTTGGTGACGGTGACATCCGCGCGCGGATCCACCATGCTCGACACCGACGCAACACGGTCGATCGAATCGGGATCCGCCGTATCGTGCGAATTCACGTACACCCAGTTACTGCGGCTGCCGCCGTTGCCGCCGGGGCGCACCTGCACGGTAATCACGGGACAATTCGATCCGACAGTACAGACGGGGATGCTGGTGAAGTTGCAACTCAAGTCGCGGCCTGTGGCGCCACTGGCTGTTGTCGAGCAGCTGCCTCCCGTGGACACCCCCGCACTGATGGTTTGCCCAACATACCCCGCCCCGGTGGGAGCGACGCTGCTGTTCATCAAGCCGGTCAGGCTGTCGGACAACGCGACCGTAGTGGCAGTCTGCGGACCGGCGTTGACAATTTCCAGCGTGTACGTCAGCACCTCCCCGGCAGCGACGGTGGTGGGAGAGACCGATTTCAGCACGGACAGATCAGCTGCGTTGGCAGGCGCGCTACTGGTCACCGCATAGGTCTCAACGTCGTTGGCGGAATTGGTATCTGCAATGTTGGCGTCGGGCGAGCTCACCGTCATGCGGTTGTTGATGCTGCCGGTCCCCGTGGCCGTGGTGTTCAGCACCACAGCGGGCGAGGTCGCACCCACCCCGAGCGGCGCGCCCGCGGTGTAGCTGCGATTGCAGGTGATGGTGGCCGGGCCGGTGACCGGCGCAGCGGGCAGGCAAGCCCAGCCGTTGAGGCTGTAGCTGTCAACCCGCAACCCGGCAGGCAGATCGTCGGTCATCACCAGGGTGCCGTGGAAAGCCGCCGTGCCGATATTGGACGCGCTGATGTTGTAAACGTAGCTGCTGCCCACCACCACCAGCGCCGGGCTGGGGCCGGACTTGTGGGCGCGCAGATCGACCGTGGGCGCCAGAATGGTGGCACCGCCGTCGCTGGCGCTGTTGTTGGCCGGGTTCGGGTCGGTCGGGCTGGTGGCAGCGATGCTGGCGCTGTTGATGACAGGGTTGGGGCTGCCCGGGCTGGCGGCGGTGACCGGGATGACGATGTTGCCCAAGGCCACGTTGTTGCCGGCCACGCTGCCAGCCGCCCGGGTGCAGGTGACGGTTTGCCCGGCCACGGAGCAGGCCCAGCCGTTTTGCGAGGGCAGCACCGCGCCCACGGTGTAGTTGTCCGGCACCACGTCGGTGATGGTCAAGCCGCTGGGCACGTCGCCGGTGTAGCGGGGGTCTAGGGTGAAGCTGGCGGCCTGCCCGACCAGCAGGTTGCCGCCGGGTGCGCGGCTTTTGCTGATGCGCACATCGCTGCCCGCCGTCACGCTGGTGTTGAACACGGCGGTGTTGTTGCCAGCCACCGGGTCGAGCGGCGCCGTGGAAGCCACGCTGCCCGACGGCGTGATGGTGGAGCCCGCTGCCACCGCAATCTGGCCGCTGAAAGTCCGCGTGACCGTGGCGCCGACGGCCAGCGGACCGGCGATGGTGCAGGCGTTGGGGCTGGAAATGGTACAGCCGGGCGCGCTGATGTTGTACAGACCGGCGGGCGCAGGAAAAGTCAGCGTCAGGTTGCCTGCGGGGTTGGGCCCGATGTTGCGCGCGCTGAAGGTGTAAGAGGCCACACTGCCCGACTGGGCGCTGGCCGGTCCGGCCAGGGTGAGTTCAATGTCGGCACCGGCGTTCACGGTGGTGGACTGGTTGGCCACGTTGTTGCTGCTGTCGGCGTCTCCGGTCACCGGCACACTGGCGCCCAGGACCACAGTGCCCTGCGCGCTGGTGCGAACCCTGACCAGCACCGTTGCATTGTCGCCAGCCACGCCCGCAACCGACAGAGCGGGCACGTTGCAAGTCACCGGCCCGGCGCCGGAGCAAGTCATGCCGCTGGCACTGACGAAGCTGGTGGTGGCCGGAATGCTCAGGGTCAGCGTGGTCGCCGGTGCGGGATCCGTGCCGTTGTTCCCCACCCTGACGCTGTAGACGATGTCACCACCGGCCGGTATCGGGTCGTATCCGGTGTCGCTGTTGTTGACCACCCAATCCACACTGGCCCAGGCCATGCCTGGCAGCAACAGGCCGACCACGGCACTCAGCACAGCACTGCGAGCAAAACGCAAGGCACGCGAGCGGGCGGAGAAATGGGTCGGCATGTGGATGCTCCTGGTCATGGTTGCTTTTGCCTGTGGCGCAGGTTGGTATTCGTTCATCGGCGCGCACCGGATTCTAAGTAACAAAAAGTCACTCAAAATGCAGAAATCGCGCTGAAACCACAGCAAGGCAGCAGTCCGTGAACAATTCACACTTGCTGGCGGCAAAAAGTGCGTCAAGGCGTTGCGCCCAGGCACCACACCACCATTGCTCCAGCCCTGTGAAGTCTTTGGTCCCGTTCGGGCTGAGCCTGTCGAAGCCCTTCGACAGGCTCAGGGCGAACGGCTGATACGGCTCAGGGCGAACGGCTGCTGCTTCACCGGGCCGGATCACACGGCGCAGCGCCCCGGGCAACAACGATCAGGTCTGTTTGAGCGCGGTGATCGCGCACGGGGAAAAGCCGATGAAACGGCGGCTGAACGCGCCATTTCGGCTGCAGATGTCCGTGGGTGTTGACGCTTTGGGCCACGAACACGGCACCCCAAAAAGGGGCAGGCGCTGGAGGCCCGCTGGAGGCCCGCTGGAGGCCCGATGGAGGCCCGATGGAGCCGCCAGAGCGCGCGCTGGCCGCGCTGCTCCTCGTGTTGGCGGCGGGCAGTCGCCAGCAGCGCCGTCGCGCCTTGCCAGCCCACCCCTGGCAACCCACTCGGGCTTGCCGAATGGTGCCGATGGATCAGCAACCGCCCACCCGGAGGTGGCGGTTTTCACATGGTCGGCCGGGTCTGGGCCGGATGCGCTGGATGCGCTGGATGCGCTGGATCAGGCGGTTTCGCCCAGCACCGAGACGGCAACGTCCACCGTCACGTCGGTGTGCAGGTTCACGCTCACCGTGTAGTCGCCCACGTTCTTCAGCGGGCCGTTGGGCATGCGAACTTGCGACTTCGCGACGCTGAAGCCCTGCTTGTTCAGCTCTTCGGACACGTCGTGGTTGGTGACGGAGCCGAACAGGCGACCATCGACGCCGGCTTTCTGCGACAGCTTGAGCGCCACGGCAGACAGCTTTTCACCCAGCGCCCGGGCTTCGGCCAGTTTGGCGGCAGCGACTTTTTCGAGCTCGGCGCGGCGGGCTTCGAATTCGGCAATGGCCGATTGCGTGGCGCGGCGGGCACGACCGGCGGGGATCAGGAAGTTGCGGGCGTAGCCGTCCTTGACCCTGACCACATCGCCCAGGGCGCCGAGGTTGACAACTTTGTCGAGCAGAATGATTTGCATGTCAGTTTCCCTTTCAGACGCGGTGCTGGTCGCTGTAGGGCAGCATGGCCAGGAAGCGCGCACGCTTGATGGCGGTGGTGACCTGGCGCTGGTAGATGGCACGGGTGCCGGTCAGACGCGCGGGGATGATCTTGCCGTTTTCGGCGATGAAGTCGCGCAGGACGTCCACGTCCTTGTAGTCCACTTCTTCGACGTTGGCCACGGTGAAGCGGCAGAAACGCTTGCGCTTGAACAGCAGCGACTGGGTGTTGCGCTTGGGGCGCTTGTCTTTGTTGAAACGTTTGGGGGAAGCCATGATGGGCCTTTCCTATGTTTTGCTGAAATCTTGGATATGGAACACAACGCCTTTGCCGTTGCGTGCATTCGCCAGGAAACCGTGAAACTCACAAACCGAATCCAGGCCCTGTCGGGACAGTGTTTCGGCCTGGGCACCGAAGGCCACGGCCCTCAGTTGCAGCTTCACCTGCTCGGGGTATCCATTTCGGTGACGGTGGATTCGTGCTCCAGCACGAGGTTCACAGCCGGGATGCCAGCCGGTGTGTAGCGCAGGCTCTGCACCTGCACCACGACGGCGGACAACTGGAAACGGTTACCTGCTGACGCTGACACGCTCCGGATCAGGCTTCGGCGCGCGGTTCGCGGGCTTCGCGCGGCTCACGGGGTTCGCGAGGTTCGCGGTGCTCACGCTGTTCGGGTGCGGCCAGCTTGCGGGCTTCTTCGCGCTCGACCGACTTCATCATGCTCGAAGGGCCGGTTTCGGCTTTCTTCTTCTGCACGGTCAGGTGGCGCAGCACGGCGTCGTTGAACTTGAAGGCGTGCTCCAGTTCGGCCATCACAGCCTGGTCGGCTTCGATGTTGACACACAGGTAGTGGGCTTTGGACAGCTTGTTGATCTGGTAAACCATCTGGCGACGGCCCCAGTCTTCCACGCGGTGGACCTTGCCGCCACCGGCGGTGATCATGCCCTTGTAACGCTCCAGCATGGCCGGAACCTGTTCGCTTTGGTCCGGATGGATCAGCAAAACGATTTCGTAATGACGCATAGACTCTCCTTGTGGATGACACCGGGCCGAAAACGACCCCGGTTTCTGATGAACAGCTGCCCCCAGCGTCGGTTTGGGGTGCAGCAAGGCAAGCCCGCGATTCTAGCAAGTTTCAGATGGCCTGCCAATCGGGCGTCTTCGGGGGCGATGCGGCAGGGCTCCACGAAGGGCTGGCGTTCTTCTGGCAGGAAGCTATAATTCAAGGCTTTGCTGGCAAACCCCCGTCGGCCAATACTAGTTAACAGGCGGGGGAATTTTGCAGAAACGATGCCTGGGCCCGATCTTCCCGTTCATCCTCTTTCTGTGCATTCTGGAATTTCTTCTTCAATGACGACCATCCGTGTAAAAGACAACGAGCCGTTTGACGTCGCCCTGCGCCGCTTCAAGCGCACCATCGAAAAACTCGGTCTGCTGACCGACCTGCGCGCCCGCGAGTTCTACGAAAAGCCGACCGCCGAGCGCAAGCGCAAGAAGGCCGCCGCCGTCAAGCGCCACTACAAGCGCGTGCGTTCGATGCAGCTGCCCAAGAAGTTGTACTGATTCTTCAGTCGCTTCGACAAAAACCCGCCCGGGACGCCGCAGCGGGTTTTTTTACGTCTGCGCGCGCTGGTCCAGACGGGTTTTCAGGGCTTCGGCAGCCTCGCCCAGCGCCGCCTCGAAGTCGGCCCGCAGCGGGTGTTCGGTCCGCCAGCTGGGGCGGATCAGCGCCACGTGGAACGGGATGCTCACGCTCAGCGGTCGCACCACCAGGCCACCTTCAACCCCGTTGCCCGCCAGCTCCAGCGCCGTCAGCGGGTTGACGATGCCCAGCCCCAGCCCCTGGCGCACCAGGGCGCAGACCGACACCGCGCTCGGTGTCTCCAGCCGCAGGCTGCGCTCCACCCCGGCGGCGGCGAACAGCGCGTCCACCTGCTGGCGGTAGGGGTCGGTCGGCGCGAAGCTGATGAAGGGCTGGCCCGCAAAGTCGTCCGGAGTCAGCACCGGTTGCCGCGCCAAGAGGTGACCGGCGGGCAGCACCGCCACCTCGTCGGCCACCAGCAGGGTTTGCAGCGTGCAGGCGGCAGGCGGCTCGTGGCGTTCGGACAGACCGAGGTCGAAACGCTGCTCGGACAGCGCGGCCTCGAGCTGCGGCGACTCGATCGGCGTCAGACCCACCGCCGCCTCGGGCCGCTGCTGCACAAAGCGGCGCACCGCATCCGGCAGCAGCGCGTGCGACAGCGCGGGCAGGCAGGCCAGTTGCAGCCGCCCGTGCGCGTAAGCGCGCAACCCGACCGCGGTGGCCGCGATGCGCTCCAGCCCGACGTAGGACTGCTCCACCTCGTCCATCAGCGCCAGCGCCCGCACCGTGGGTTTCAGGCGCCCCCTGATGCGCTCGAACAGGGCGAAGCCCAGCACCTGCTCCAGCCGCGCCAGCTCGCGGCTGACGGTGGGCTGCGAGGTGTGCAGCAGCTCGGCGGCGCGCGTGACGTGGCCGGTGCCCATGACGGCGCGAAAGAAGTCGATCTGGCGGTGGCTGATTTTCATATCAATTGTGAATTGATATCGGATTATCTGGCATTGCTCAATATGACCAGAACCGCGATCATCCGCACCCATGAACCCCTTCTCCAACGCCCTGCTCCAGTCCCTGGCCCGCCAGCACGGCACCCCGCTGTGGGTCTACGACGCGGCCACCATCCGCGCACGCATCGCCGAACTGCGCGCCTTCGACACCATCCGCTTCGCCCAGAAAGCCAACTCCAACGTCCACCTGCTGCGTCTGATGCGCGAGCAGGGCGTGGTGGTGGATGCGGTCTCGCGCGGCGAGATCCTGCGCGCGCTGGCGGCCGGCTTCACCACCGAATTGAACGCCCAGGGGGCTTCGGGCATCGTCTTCACCGCCGACCTGTTCGACCACGCGACGCTGGCCACCGTCGTCGAACACCGCGTGCCGGTCAACGCGGGCTCCATCGACATGCTGCACCAGCTCGGCGCGGTGTCGCCCGGCCACCCGGTGTGGCTGCGCATCAACCCCGGCTTTGGCCACGGCCACAGCAACAAGACCAACACCGGCGGCGAACACAGCAAGCACGGCATCTGGCACGCCGAGCTGGATGCCGCGCTGGCCGCCGTGAAGCAGCACCGCCTGCGGCTCGTGGGCCTGCACATGCACATCGGCTCCGGCGTGGACTACGCCCACCTGCAAGAGGTGTGTCAGGCCATGGCGCAGCTGGTGAAGCGCGCGACAGCAAACGAAGGCGTGGACCTGCAGGCCATTTCGGCCGGTGGCGGCCTGTCCATTCCCTACCGCGAAGGCGATGCCCGCATCGATACCGCGCACTACTTCAGCCTCTGGGACGCGGCGCGGCGCCAGATCGCCGCCCACCTCGGCCACGCGGTGCACCTGGAGATCGAACCGGGCCGCTTCCTGGTGGCCGAGGCGGGGGTGCTGCTGACCGAGGTGCGTGCCACCAAGCCCATGGGCAGCAAGCACTTCACGCTGGTCGATGCGGGCTTCTCGGACCTGATGCGCCCGTCCATGTACGGCGCCTTCCACGGCATGGGCCTGATCCCGGCGGACGCCACGCCGCGCGCCACGGTGGAGACCGTGGTGGCCGGTCCGCTGTGCGAATCGGGCGACGTGTTCACCCAGGCCGAAGGCGGCGTGGTGCTCACGCGCGCGCTGCCGCAGGCCCAGGTGGGTGATCTGCTGGTGCTGCACGACGCCGGGGCCTATGGCGCCTCCATGTCCAGCAACTACAACAGCCGCCCGCTGGCGGCCGAGGTGCTGGTGGACGGTGACCGCCACCGGCTGATCCGCCGCCGCCAGACGGTGGAGGAATTGCTGTCTCTTGAACAGGTCTGAGAAAATCCAGGGCTTTCCGAACACCACAGCGAGAACACCATGAGCCTCAAGGACCAGATCACCGAAGACATGAAGGCCGCCATGCGCGCCAAGGACAGCGAGCGCCTGGGCACCATCCGCCTGCTGACGGCGGCGATGAAACAGAAGGAAGTGGACGAGCGCGTGGCGCTGGACGACACCATGGTGATCGCCATCGTGGACAAGCTGATCAAGCAGCGCAAGGACAGCATCGAGGCCTTCACCAAGGCCGGGCGCATGGACCTGGCCGACAAGGAAAGCGCCGAGATGAAGGTGCTGCAGGCCTACCTGCCGACGCGCCTGTCGGCAGACGAGGTGATGACCGAGGTCAAGACCATCGTCGCCGAACTCGCCGAAGAACTGGGCCAGAAGGTGGGCCCGGGCGACATGGGCAAGGTCATGGGCGCGGTGAAAACCCGCCTGGCCGGCAAGGCCGACATGGGCCAGGTGTCGGCTGCGGTCAAGGCGGTGCTGGCGGGCTGAGTGCGCGATTTTGAAAACAAACGATCGGCCATCGACCGCAAGGCAGCAACGGGCTTGAGCCATTGAAACCCCGGCACCCGATCCACCGACAGCGGCCCCACAGAACCCGAAACCGGGATCGTCGTACCCGTTTGTAGTCGGCTAAACCACCACCGGCTCCGGCTCCAGCCGGATGCCGAAACGTTCGTAGACGCTGGTCTGGATCGCCTTGGCCAGGGTCATGACCTCGCCGCCGGTGCAGGGGTGTTCGGCGTCGCCCTTGTTGACCAGCACCAGCGCCTGCTTCTCGTACACGCCGGCGTGGCCCACGCTCTTGCCTTTCCAGCCGCAGGCGTCGATCAGCCAGCCGGCCGCCAGCTTGATGCTGCCGTCGGCCATGGGGTAATGCACCACCTTGGGTTCGCGCGCGATGATGTCGGCGCACTGCTCGGGCGTGACGGTCGGGTTTTTGAAGAAGCTGCCGGCGTTGCCGATGACGGCCGGGTCGGGCAGCTTGGCGCGGCGAATCGCCACCACCCAGTCAAAGATTTGCTGGGCATTGGGCGTGTGGAGACCGGTCTCGGCCATCTTGCGTTCCAGGTCCAGGTAACCGAGCACCGGCTTCCAGGGTTTGGGCAGCAGAAAACGCACCCGGGTGATGAGCGCGCGCCCGGCCAGGCCGAAGCCGCGCGCATCGGACGGCGCGTGCTTGAAGACCGAGTCGCGGTAGCCAAAGCCGCACTGCGCGGCGTCCAGCGTGAAGGTTTTGCCGGTGTGCAGATCGACGGCGTCGAGCGAATGAAAGCGGTCTTGCAGTTCCACCCCGTATGCCCCGATGTTCTGCACCGGCGAGGCACCCACCGAGCCGGGAATCAGCGCCATGTTTTCCAGCCCGGGCCAGCCCTGCGCCAGCGTCCAGGCCACGAAAGCGTGCCAGTTCTCGCCCGCACCGGCCTCCACCAGCCAGCCCTTGGGCGATTCTTCCAGCAGGCGCTTGCCCGGAATGTCCACCTTCAGCACCAGCGCCTTGATGTCGCCGGTGATCACCAGGTTGCTGCCGCCACCGAGCACGAACACCGGCGCGGTGGGCGACGGCGGCGCCCAGTCGGCGCTGGCCATGAGGGCGGCCAGATCGGCCTCGGAGCGCAGGCGCGCGAGGCGCTGCGCACGCGCCGCGATGCCAAAGGTGTTGAGCGGCTGGAGCGCCACATTGTTCTCGACTAACATCTGGCGATTGTCTCATTCACACCCTCCGGAACCCGCACCATGCCCTCTTTTGACACCGTCCTTGAAGCCGATCTGGTGGAAGTGAAAAACGCCGTCGAGCAGGTGGCGCGCGAAATCGGCACCCGCTTCGATTTCAAGGGCACCAGCGCCGCCATCGAGCTGAAAGACAAAGAGAAAGAAATCACCCTGTTCGGCGACGCCGACTTCCAGCTCACCCAGGTCAACGATGTGCTGATCGCCAAACTGGCCAAGCGCGGCGTGGACGTGCGCTTTCTCGACGCGGGCAAGGTCGAGAAGATCGGCGGCGACAAGGTCAAGCAGGTGGTGAAGGTGAAGAACGGCGTCAGCACCGAAGACGGCAAGAAGATCCAGCAGGTGCTCAAAGGCAGCAAGCTCAAGGTGCAGGGCGCCATCCAGGGCGACGCGGTGCGCGTGACCGGCGCCAAGCGCGACGACCTGCAGGCCGCGATGGCGCTGATCAAGAGCGAGCTGAAAGACCTGCCGCTGAGCTTCAACAATTTCAGGGACTGAGGCTCCCCCCGCGCCGCGCTGCGCGCGTCACCCCCCAGGGGACGGCGTTGGCGGCCCGGCAAAACCGGTTCCGCGACGCCCTGATCGACTGCACCTCATGCCCACGCCTTTGCTGCCCGCACTGATCCTTGGCCTCGCTGCGGGTGCTGCGTGGGCGCAGTCGGTGGCGCTCTCTGGGGTGGCGGGCTCCAGGGCGCTGCTGACCGTGGACGGTGCGGCACCGAAGTTTTTCAATCCGGGACAGACACACCAGGGCGTGAAGCTGCTGAGCACCCAGGGCGAGAGCGCGGTGATCGAGGTCAATGGCCAGCGCCAGACGCTGCGCGTGGGCGATGCGCCGGTGAGCGTGGGGCGCGGCGCAGCCAGCGGAGGTGGGGCGCAGCGCATCGTGCTCACCGCCGACGGGCAGGGCCATTTCATGCCGCAAGGGCAGATCAATGGCCGGGCGGTGCAGTTCATGGTGGACACCGGCGCCACCGTGGTGGGCATCGGCGCGGCAGACGCCAGGCGCATCAACCTGAACTACGAGCAAGGCCAGAAGGTGCGCATGAACACGGCCAACGGCACCGCCATCGGTTACCGCATCCAGCTCGACAGCGTGCGCGTGGGCGATGTGCTGGTGCGCAATGTGGATGCCGTGGTGACGCCACAATCCATGCCCTACATCCTGCTGGGCAACAGCTTTCTCACGCGTTTCCAGATGCAGCGCAGCAACGACCAGCTGACGCTGGAAAAGCGCTTTTAGATTGGGTACACCCCCATCGCCGGTTCGCTGCGCGTAAACGGCTCCGCCCCTCAAGGGGCAACACCTGCGGCCCGGCGGAGCCGGTTCCGCGGTGTTCTGGTTGGGGCATCTTTTCCGGCTGGAGACGTATCAGAACTGGACCTTCTGCGCCGCCGTGACCACGATCTCGATCTTCCAGGCCGGATCGGCCAGGGCGGCCTGCACGGTGGCGCGCGGCGGCGCGGTGCCGGGCACCACCCAGGCGTCCCACACCTCGTTCATGGCGCCGATCTCGCGGATGTCGGCCAGGAATATCTGCGTGCGCAAAATGCGCGACTTGTCGCTGCCCGCTTCCAGCAGGCGCTGCTGCACCTGCTCCAGCACATCCTGCGTCTGGGCCCGGATGTCGGTGGCCTCGCACTCGGGCACCATGCCCGCCAGGTAGACCACGCCGTTGAACACCGCCGCTTCGCTGTAGCGCGCGGCCACGCCGTGGCGGGTGATGTGCTGGCTCATGGTTTCTTCGCCCCCAGCTTGCTCTCTTTGCCGGCCAGCAGGCGGTTGATGTTTTCGGCATGGCGCCAGACCAGCAGCAGGCCCATGACCGCCAGACTGAGGATCATCACACTCGGCGCGTTCCACGCCACGTGGTGGCCAAAGAGGTAGAAGGCCGGCGCGAAGATGGCCGTGACGATGGATGCGAGCGACGAGTAGCGGAAGAAGGTCGCGACGATCACCCAGGTGAGCAGCGAAGCCAGGCCGAGCCAGGGCTCGAAACCGACGATGACGCCCGCGGCCGTGGCCACCCCTTTGCCACCGTGAAAGCCGAAGAACACCGGCCACAGGTGGCCCAGGAACGCGGCCAGGCCGACCAGCGCCACGGTGCCGTCGCCCAGCCCCCAGGCATCGCCCCACCACTTGACGGCCACCACCGGCAACCAGCCCTTGAGCGCGTCGAGCAGCAGCGTGACGATGGCCGCTTTTTTGCTGCCCGAGCGCAGCACGTTGGTGGCACCGGGGTTCTTGCTGCCGTAGGTGCGCGGGTCGTTCAGGCCCATGACACGGCTGACGACCACGGCAAACGACAGCGAGCCGATCAGGTAGGCCACCACGGTGGCGATCAGGGGGTAAACGGCGTCCAAGGCGGGCTCCTCGCGGGAATTCTTTGGGGGGGGTGCGGCCAGGCAGGCCCGGCGCAGGATGCGCTGATCGGCCTATTCTGCCAGCGCGCCGTGCACCGACCGGGCGCCCAGCGGTCCGCTCAGCACGGCGCAGGAGCGCCGGTCATTGCGCGGGGTCGCGCAATTCCCAGCGGATCTGGTCGATCTCCTTGAGCAACCCGGGCGAGAGTTCAACACTCCACGCATCCAGGCACTCGTCGAGCTGCGCCAGCGAGGTCACGCCGATGATGGTGCTGGCGACTTTCGGGTTGCGGTAGCAGAAGGCCAGCGCCAGCTGCGTCGGTGTGAGGCCGTGCTCGCGGGCCAGCGTGTTGTAGCGCTTCGCCGCCGCCAGCGCTTCGGGACGCCCCCAGCGCTGCGCCTTCATGCTGTCGTACAGCGCCATGCGACCGTGGCTTCCCACCAGCCCGGTGGCGTCGTACTTGCCGGTCAGCAGACCAAAGCCCAGCGGCGAATAGGCCAGCAGGGACACGCCAAGGCGGTGACAGGTTTCGTCCAGCCCGTTCTCAAAGCTGCGGTTGATCAGGCCATACGGGTTCTGCACCGTGGCCACGCGCGGCAGGCCGTGTTGCTCGGCCAGCCGCACGAATTCGTGCACGCCATACGGCGATTCGTTGGACAACCCCACCGCCCGCACCTTCCCGGCCTTCACCAGCTCGCCAGGGCTTCCAGTGCTCCAGCACCGAAGGCGCGGCCCGGTCTTTGGCGGGGTCGAAATACAGCGCTCCAAATGCCGGCACGTTGCGCGCCGGCCAGTGGATCTGGTAGAGGTCGATCACGTCGGTCTGCAGGCGGCGCAGGCTGCCTTCACACGCCTCGATGATGCCGGCCTTGCTGACCTCGCTGCGCAGCCAGGGCATGCCCCGCGCCGGGCCGGCCACTTTGGTGGCGAGCACCAGTTTTTGGCGCACGCCAGGGTTCTTCGCCAACCAGTTGCCGATGATGGTTTCGGTGGCGCCACAGGTTTCTGCCCGGGCGGGAATCGAGTACATCTCGGCGGCATCCAGGAAATGGACGCCGCGCTCCAGGGAGCGGCCCAGGATGCGATGGGCATCGACCTCGGCGACCTGTTCACCGAAGGTCATGGTGCCCAGGCAGATGGGGGTGACG
This sequence comes from Comamonadaceae bacterium, assembly GCA_013823655.1. Lineage (GTDB taxonomy): Bacteria > Pseudomonadota > Gammaproteobacteria > Burkholderiales > Burkholderiaceae_C > Hydrogenophaga. The sequence goes on from PNMN01000005.1 coordinate 29,075, forward strand.
TGCAAATGGCCGGGGCCGAGTGGAACGGTGTTCATGCAATTTTTTGTAAATGCGGCTTGTGTGCTCTGGCGCACAGAGTGCGGCGGGTATAAGTTTAGAGTGCCTGAAGGAGGTCCGATGGTCGCGTCCGGGTCAAACCTCGGCAGACCAGTCACCTCAAACCATTTTTTTCAACCAGCCGAGATCGACATGATGAACACCCCTTTTGCACGCAGCCTGACCGCAGCCTCCGTCGCCGCCGCGTTGACCCTGAGCGGCTGCGCCAACATGACCGAAACCCAGCAAGGCACGGCCAAGGGCGCCGCCATCGGTGCCGCAGCGGGCGCGGTGCTCGGCGCCGTCACCGGCAATTCCAGCAGCGCCGCCAAGGGCGCGGTGCTGGGTGCCGGTGCGGGCGCCGTGGGTGGCTACATCTGGTCCAAAAAAATGCAGGAACAGAAGGCCGCCATGGAGCAAGCCACGGCGGGCACCGGCGTGGCGGTGACGCAGACGCCGGACAACCGCCTCAAGCTGGACATCCCCAGCGACATCTCTTTCGACGTCGGTCGCTCCACCGTCAAGTCCAACATGGCCGGCGTGCTGAACCAGTTCGCCACCACGCTGAACGCCAACCCCGCCACCACGGTGAGCATCGTCGGCCACACCGACAGCTCCGGCAGCGACGCGGTGAACAACCCGCTGTCGGTGGACCGGGCCAACAGCGCGCGCGACTACCTGATCGCGCGCGGCGTGGCGGTGGCGCGCTTCACCACGGCGGGCCAAGGTTCGCGCGAGCCGGTGGCCGACAACGGCACGCCCGAGGGACGCGCCAAGAACCGCCGGGTGGAGATCTTCGTGGCCGAACCGGCGACGACGGCCCAGCGCTGACCCCGTCCTCCTCCGGTCCTGGCGCCTGAGGGGGAGTGGTCTGCCCCACCAGAAGAGCGGGCTTCAGTCCCGCCCCTGCCGCTGCTCGAAGCGGGCCTGTTCCTGCAGGCGCAGCACGCGCCGCTGCACCTTGCCGGTGGTGGTCATGGGCAGCGCGTCGACGAATTCGATCTCTTTCGGGTACTCGTAAGGCGCGAGCTGGCCCTTCACATGGGCCTGCAGGTCGGCAATGAGTTCGCGTTCGAAGGTGGCGTCGCCCAGGCACCGGTCTGGCGAAGTGGCCAGGTAGGTCGGCGCCAGCACCACATAAGCCTTGACCACCGCGCCGCGCTCGGCGTCGGGCTTGGGCACCACGGCGGCGTTGGCCACGGCCGGGTGCTTGACCAGGCAGTTCTCAATCTCGCTCGGCCCGATGCGGTAGCCTGCGGCCTTGAACACGTCGTCGCTGCGGCCCTGGTACCAGAGGTAGCCGTCGGCGTCGCGCGTGGCCAGGTCGCCGGTGCGGCACCAGCTGCGGGCCGGGTCGCCGGTGAACTTGGCGCGGGTCGAGGCTTCGTTTTTCCAGTAGCCCAGGAAGAAGATCGGATCGGGCTCGCCGTGCACGTCGAGCCGGTGCACCGCCACGTCGCCCGGCACACCCACCGGGCACTCGTTGCCGTCGTCATCGATCACCGCCACACGATGGCCGGGGTATCCCTTGCCCATGGAGCCCGGTTTTGCCGGATATAGGCGCGCGCAGTTGCCCACGATGTAGTTGATCTCGGTCTGGCCGAACATCTCGTTGACGGTCACGCCCAGCTGGTCGCGGCAGTAATCGAACACCGCGTCCCCCACCGCCTCGCCCGCACTCATGATGGCTTGCAACTTCAGTGCGTACTGCGTGCGCGGCTTCGGGCAGGCCTTCATCATGGCCTTGAGCGCGGTGGGAAACAGGAAGGTGTGCGTCACGCCGTGGCGCTGCATCAGCTCAAACGCCGTCTGCGGCGAGAAGCGGCCGTTGTGCGCCACGATGGGGCGACCGAAATACAGCGTGGGCAGCAGCGCGTCCATCAGACCACCGGTCCAGGCCCAGTCGGCCGGCGACCAGAACACCGCCTCGCTCGGCGCCGAGGCGTCCCACGGATCGAAGCCGAACCAGTTCTGGCTGCAGACGAAACCGGTCAGGTTGCCGATCAGCGCGCGGTGCGGGATCAGCGCGCCCTTGGGGTTGCCGGTGGTGCCGCTGGTGTAGATCAGCACCGCCGCCTCGTCGGCCAGGGTGTTCACCAGCTTGAACGTGGCGGGCTCCTGCGCCAGCACCGCCGCCCAGTCCAGCGCACCCACACCACCGTCCACCGCGATCACGCTGTGCAGCGCGGGACAGTGGGCGCTGACGCCCTGCACCGCCGCAAGCGTGCTGGCGTCGCACAGGGCCACCACGGCTTCGCTGTCGTGCAGGCGGAATTCCAGCGCGTCCGGGCCAAAAAGCTGTGACAGCGGCATGCCCACGGCACCCATCTGCAGCACGGCCATGTAGGCCACCGCGGTCTCCAAGCGCTGCGGCATCACGATGGCCACGCGGTCGCCGCGCTGCACGCCCAGGGCCAGCAGCGCGTTGGACAAGCGGTTGGCCTGTGCCTGCAGCCCGGCATAGCTGTGCGCGAGATCGGGCTGGCCGGGCGCGGTGGCGATGACGGCGGTGCGCTGCGCGTGCGCCGCATCGTCGGCCCAGCGGCGCGAACAGACCTGCGCCATGTTGAAGTGCAGCGGCACCTGCCAGCCAAAGCGGCGGTGCAGATCGTGGTGGTGATCGGGGGTGTCTCGGCCTTGACGCGAGGGCATGTGCGGTCTCCAGCGGGTCCTTATGATGGGTCGAATGTACCAACCTCGCCGACCCTCACGAAGCACGTTTGTGCCCGTCCGACACCTGCAGTACCACCTGCGGCAGTGGGGCGAACCGGTGCCGGGGCAGGCACCGCTGGTGCTGCTGCACGGCTGGATGGACGTGGCCGCGTCCTGGCAGTTCATGGTGGACGCGCTGCAGACCGACCGCTGGATCGTCGCGCCGGACTGGCGCGGCTTCGGGCTGACGAAGACCTGCATCGGCGCCGGGCCGCCCCAAGCCGATGCGGACCCCCCTCGGGGGGCAGCGAGCACACGAAGTGGCGAGCGTGGGGGCCAGGCTTCCCCGCCGGGCCGCCCCAAGGCGAAGCAGCCCCCTCGGGGGGCAGCGAGCACACGAAGTGGCGAGCGTGGGGGCCACTTGCCCAGCGCCCGACGCCTACTGGTTCGCCGACTACCTGGCCGACCTTGACGTGCTGCTGGACCAACTGGCACCGGACCAGCCGGTGGATCTGGTGGGCCACAGCATGGGCGGCAACGTGGCCATGATGTACGGCGGTGTGCGCCCGCAGCGCATCCGCCGACTGGTCAACCTGGAAGGTTTTGGCCTGCCCGCCACCCGCCCGGCGCAGGCGCCCGAGCGCTACGCGAAGTGGATGGACGAGATCAAGGCCCTGCACCGCGGCGAGATGGACCTCAAGCCCTACGACTCGATCGACGCGGTGGCGCGGCGGCTGATGAAGACCAACCCGCGCCTGCCGCAGCACAAGGCCCACTGGCTGGCGCAGCACTGGGCCGCACCGGACGCGCTGGGGCGCTGGCAGATTCTTGGAGACGCGGCGCACAAAGTGGTGAGTGCGCACCTGTACCAGGTGGAAGAAGCGCTGGCGATCTACCGCCACATCAGCGCGCCGGTGCTCAGTGTCACCGCGAGCGACGACAGCCTCTCGCAATGGTGGAAAGGCCGGTTCACACTGGATGAATACCACGAGCGGTTGCAAGCGGTGCCGACGCTGCAACATGCGGTGATCCAGGACGCGGCCCACATGCTGCACCACGACCAGCCCGAGGCCCTGGCGCGCGCCATCGAAAGCTTCCTGGGCCAGCGCTGAACGGCGACCGCTGGACGGCGACCGCGTCGCGACCGACCACCGCATGAGAAAATCGGCGGTTTAGACCTTGTCACCAGGAAACCGCCCCATGGAAGCCGAACGCACCAACGCCATCCGCAGCCAGCTCGCCGACCTGACCACCCGGGTGGTCGAGCTCCGGAGGTATCTTTGACTACGATGCCAAGGCATCGAAACTGAAAGAAGTCGAATCCGCGCTGGAAGACCCGACGGTCTGGAACGATCCCAAGCGCGCCCAGGACCTGGGGCGAGAGAAAAAATCGCTCGAAGACGTGGTGCTGGTGCTGGACCGCCTCAGCGCCGAACTCTCGGACAACACCGAGCTGTTTGACATGTCGAGCGAGGACGGCGACGAAGCCGGACTGATCACCATCGAAGGCGAAGCCGCGAAAGTGGCGGCCGAGGTGGAGAAGCTCGAATTCCGCCGCATGTTCAACAACCCGGCCGATCCGCTGAACTGCTTCCTGGACATCCAGGCCGGCGCCGGCGGCACCGAGGCCTGCGACTGGGCCAGCATGCTGCTGCGCCAGTACCTGAAGTATTGCGAGCGCAAGGGCTTCAGCACCACGATCGAAGACGAGACCGCGGGCGACACCGCAGGCATCAAGGGCGCCACCATCAAGATCGAAGGCGACTACGCCTTTGGCCTGCTGCGCACCGAGACCGGCGTGCACCGCCTGGTGCGCAAGAGCCCGTTTGACAGCTCGGGCGGCCGCCACACCTCGTTCGCTTCGGTGTTCGTGTACCCCGAGATCGACGACTCGATCGAGATCAACATCAACCCGGCTGATGTGCGCACCGACACCTTCCGCGCGTCGGGTGCGGGCGGCCAGCACATCAACAAGACCGACTCGGCGGTGCGCCTGACGCACATCCCCACCGGCATCGTGGTGCAGTGCCAGGACGGCCGCAGCCAGCACAGCAACCGCGACGTGGCCTGGAAACGCTTGCGCTCGCGCCTGTACGACTTCGAATTGCGCAAGCAGCAGGAAGAGCAGCAGAAGCTCGAAGACACCAAGACCGACGTC
>PNMN01000006.1 GCA_013823655.1 Comamonadaceae bacterium
GAGTCACCGGTGTGCACGCCCATCGGGTCCAGGTTCTCGATCGAGCAGACGATGATGCAGTTGTCCGCCTTGTCGCGCACCACTTCCATCTCGTACTCTTTCCAGCCGAGCAGCGACTCTTCGATCAGCAGCTCGCTGGTAGGCGATGCCTCCAGCCCGCGCTTGCAGATGGTCTCGAACTCTTCCGGGTTGTAGGCAATGCCGCCGCCGGTGCCGCCCAGCGTAAAGCTGGGGCGGATCACGACCGGGAAGCCCACGGTCTTCTGCACGCCCCAGGCTTCTTCCAGACTGTGGGCGATGCCCGAGCGCGCCGAACCCAGACCGATCTTGGTCATGGCGTCCTTGAACTTCAGGCGGTCTTCGGCCTTGTCGATGGCTTCGGGCGTGGCGCCGATCAGCTCGACGCCGTAGCGGGCCAGCACGCCGTTGCGCCACAGGTCGAGCGCGCAGTTCAGTGCGGTCTGGCCGCCCATGGTCGGCAGGATGGCGAAGCCGCCGCTGGTCTGCGGGCGCTCCTTGGCGATGATTTTCTCCACCGTCTGCCAGGTGATGGGCTCGATGTAGGTGACGTCGGCCGTGGCCGGGTCGGTCATGATGGTGGCCGGGTTGCTGTTGATCAGCACCACGCGGTAGCCCTCTTCGCGCAGCGCCTTGCAGGCCTGCACGCCGGAGTAGTCGAACTCGCAGGCCTGGCCGATGATGATCGGGCCCGCGCCGATGATGAGCACGGTCTGGATGTCTGTTCTTTTGGGCATGGATTCGCTTCAGTCGTTGCGCGCAGACCGATCAGGCCTGGCGCTGGGTTTCCAGTTGGTTCAGCAGTGCCTGCACGCGTTCGGCAGGCACGTTTTTCTGCATCAGCTGCAGCAGGCCGTCGCCTTCGATCAGGGGGCGCAGCACCTCGACTTCGGCCGGGTAGAACAGCGCGTCCCAGGCCGCCAGCTCGGTGTTGAAGGTCTCGTCGTCCCAGGTCTTGCCCTTGGCCAGCAGCGTCACCAGTGGCGCGGCCTTGTTCTCGACAAAGGCCTTGCGGTAGGGCTTCTGCGCCCAGCGCTGGGCAAACCATTCCTTGTGCGGCGACTCCAGCGTCAGCAAACGCCTGGCGATGGCTTTTTCGATGGCAAAAACCGGGAAACCGAAGAGCTTCATGGGAAAACCTTGGGGAGCGTCAGGCGGCCACGCGGTCTTGCATGAGCGCCATGAAGCGGTCAAACAGGTAGCCGATGTCGTGCGGGCCGGGCGAGGCTTCCGGGTGGCCCTGGAAGCAGAACGCCGGCCTGTCGGTGCGGGCCAGGCCCTGCAGCGTGCCATCGAACAGGCTCACGTGCGTGGCGCGCAGGTTGGCCGGCAGGTTTTTCTCGTCCACCGCAAAACCGTGGTTCTGGCTGGTGATCGAGACACGACCATTGTCGAGATCCTTCACCGGGTGGTTGGCACCGTGGTGGCCGAACTTCATCTTGAAGGTCTTGGCGCCGCTGGCCAGCGCCATGATCTGGTGGCCCAGACAGATGCCGAAGGTCGGCAGGCCGCTCTCGATGATTTCGCGCGCGGCGGCAATGGCGTAGTCGCAAGGCTGCGGGTCGCCCGGGCCGTTGGAGAGAAACACGCCGTCGGGCCGGAGCTTGAACACCTCGGCAGCGGGCGTCTGCGCCGGTACCACCGTGATCTGGCAGCCCCGTTCGGCCAGCATGCGCAGGATGTTGTATTTGACGCCGAAGTCGTAGGCCACCACGTGGAACTTCGGTGCGGTCTGCTCGCCGTAACCCGAGCCGAGCCGCCACTCGGTCTGCGCCCAGGCATAGGGCTCGTTGGCCGACACCACCTTGGCCAGATCCTGGCCCGCCATGCTGGGCGCGGCCTGGGCGGCGGCAATCGCCTGCGCCCGGTGCGCTTCGGTGATGGCCTGACCGGCCGGCAGCGACACGATGCAGCCGTTCTGCGCGCCGTGGGTGCGCAGGCGGCGCGTCAAGGCGCGGGTGTCCAGGTCGGCGATGGCCACGGTGCCCTCGCGCTGCAGGTACTGGGACAGGGTTTCGCTGCTGCGGAAGTTGGACGCGAGCAGGGGCAGGTCTTTGATGATCAGGCCAGCGGCATGGATGCGCGAGGCCTCCACGTCTTCACGGTTCACACCGGTGTTGCCGATGTGCGGGTAGGTCAGCGTGACGATTTGCTGGCAGTAGCTCGGATCGGTGAGGATTTCCTGGTAACCGGTCATGGCGGTGTTGAACACCACCTCACCGGTGGTCTGACCGGTGGCACCGATGGAAATGCCTGTCAAGACCGTGCCGTCGGCGAGCGCGAGAAGGGCTTTCGGATGGACGGGAAGCACGGTTTTCTCCAGAGAGTTTTTTTGGACGCATCCAGGCACGCCATGGGGAACAACCGGGGAAGATTCGCGCCCATGCCCGGAACGCCGCAAACGGGTCGCAGCAGAGGGAAAAGGACGGGGAACCTGGGCAGGAAGCCGGGGCGAACGCAGGGCTTGCGTCGATTGCGGGTAAACCCCGGAATTATAGCCGCTCGCCCCCTCCACCCGACCCTCACCGCACCCCGAAAGAAGGGATGCGTTGTGGGGCTCGCCGAGGCCGGAAAACGGGTTTCAGCGCCCCACCGCGCTGGCGTGCAGGCAGATCGCCGCAGCCGCCGCCACATTGAGCGATTCTTCTCCGCCGGGCTGTGTGATGCGCACCGAGCGCGAAGCCAGGCTCTCAAGCGCCGGGCTCACGCCCTGCCCTTCGTGGCCCAGCACCCAGGCACAGGGCCAGGGCAACCGCGTCTGGTGCAGCAAATCGCCGCAGTGGGCGCTGGTCACCAGCAGGGGCACCGCCAGAGCGTTCAGGTCGTCGGCAGAAAGACCTTCCACCAGGTGCAGCCCAAAGTGGGCGCCCATGCCTGCGCGCAGCACCTTGGGCGACCACAGGGCCGCCGTGCCCTTGAGCGCCAGCACCTGGGCAAAACCCATGGCGGCGGCGCTGCGCAGGATGGAACCCACGTTGCCCGCGTCCTGCAGGCGGTCCAGCACCACCGTGGCCTGCCCGGCGCGCAAGCCAGCGGCCACCGGCAGCGTCCAGACGAAGCCAACACCGGCGGGTGATTCGAGGCCGCTGATGCCCGCCATCAGGGCATCGGGCACGGTGACGATGTGCTCGGCGGCGTCGCGCAGGTCGTGCGGGGCCTGGGTCCAGAAGCTTTCGCTGAACAGCGCCGTGGCGGGCCGATGGCCGCGCGCCAGCAGCGCCCGGCACAGGTGGTCGCCTTCCAGCCAGACCTGGCCCTGCTGGCGGTAGGCGGTGCTGTCCTGCGCCAGCAGGCGCAGGCGCTTGAGCAACGGGTTGTCGCGCGAGGTGATGGCGGTCGGTGGGTTCACAGAAGTACCTCCGTGCTGCGCACTTCGGTGCGAGCTTGCTTGGGGCGGCCCTGCGCGGCGCTCATGGCAGCGGCTTGAGCTGGTCGCCGGCCAGCACCCGGGCCACGGGCGCGAAGCTGCGCCGGTGCTCGGCCAGCGCGCCGTGGGCCTGCAGCGCCCTCAGGTGCTCGGCGGTGCCGTAGCCTTTGTGGCGGTCAAAGCCGTAGGCCGGGTGTTGCTGGTGCAGCTCGTCGAGCAAACGGTCGCGCGTGACCTTGGCCACAATCGACGCGGCCGAAATGGCGGGCACCAGCGCGTCGCCCGAGACGATGGCCTCGGCCAGCATGTCCAGCGCCGGCAGGCGGTTGCCATCGACCAGCACCTTGTGCGGTTTCAGGCGCAGGCCCTGCACCGCGCGCTGCATCGCCAGCAGCGTGGCTTGCAGGATGTTGAGCCGGTCGATTTCTTCCACCGTGGCCAGCGCGACGCTGCAGCACAAGGCCCTGCCTCGGATCTCGTCGTAGAGCTTTTCGCGGCGCCTGGCGGTGAGCTGCTTCGAATCGGCCAGACCCTTGATGGGTTTGAGATCGTCCAGGATCACCGCAGCGGCCACCACCGGACCGGCGAGCGGGCCACGACCGGCCTCGTCCACACCGGCGATCAGACCGGGGATGTCCCAGACCAGCCTGGCCTGTTCAGCCTTCAAGAACTTTTTTGATCGCATCGGTGGCGAGTTGGGCGGTGTCGCGTTGCAGGAGGTGGTGCAGATCGGTGAAGCCTTGCTGCAAGTCGCGGATTTTCTCAGGTTGTTCCAGCCAGGCCAGCGTTTCGCGCGCCAGGGCTTGCGGCGTGGCGGCGTCCTGCAGCAACTCGGGCACCACGAACCTGCCGCTCAGGATGTTGGGCAGGCCCACCCAGGGCTGCAGCTGCTTGCGCCGCATGATCTGCCAGGAGAGCCCGTTCATGTTGTAGGCGATCACCATCGGCCGCTTGAACAGCGCGGCCTCCAGCGTGGCGGTGCCGCTGGCGATCAGCGTCACGTCGCAGGCCGCGAGCGCGGTGTGCGATTGCCCGTCCAGCACCGTCAGCGCAGCGCCCAGGCCGCTGGCTGCGGCCAGCCGGACGATGCGATCCCGCAGCGCAGGCACAGCAGGCACCACGAAGCGGATGCCAGGGCGGGCCTTTTGCATGAGCGTGGCGGCGTCGAAAAAACGCCGGGCCAGGTACTGCACTTCCGACGCCCGGCTGCCGGGCAGGATGGCGACCACGGTGTCCTCGTCGCGCAGGCACAGCTTCTTTCGAGCGGCCGCGCGGTCGGGCTCCAGCGCAATGACGTTGGCGATCGGATGGCCGACGTAGGTGGAGGCGATGCCATGCCGGGCCAGCAACTCGGGCTCGAACGGAAAGATGCAGAGCACATGGTCGGCGCTGCGACGGATTTTCTCCACCCGCTGCGCGCGCCAGGCCCAGACCGAGGGGCAAACAAAATGCACCGTGCGCACGCCCTGGGCCTTGAGGGCGGCCTCCAGATCGAGGTTGAAGTCCGGCGCATCGACGCCGACGAAGAGGTCGGGGCGGTCACGGCCCAGCAGGCGCTGGCGCAACCGGTCGCGGATGCCGACGATCTCCCGGTAGTGGCGCAGCACCTCGATGTAGCCGCGCACCGCCAGTTTTTCGCTCGGCCACCAGGCATCGAAGCCCTGCTCGACCATGCGCGGGCCACCAATGCCCGCCGCCTGCAGGTCGGGCCAGCGCTGGCGCATGCCCTGGAGCAGCAAACCCGCCAGCAAGTCCCCGGACGTTTCGCCGGCGACCAGCGCAAACCGTCTGGGCTTCACCATGCGCGGTCAGCGAACGATGCCGCGCTGGGGCGAGGCCTGGCGCAGAAAGTCCAGCATCAGCGCCACGTCGGGCCCGGCCGCGGGCGTTTGCTCAGCGAGGCCGCGGATGCGCTCGGACGCCTGGTCCAGCGTCAGGTCATCGCGGTACAGCGCCTTGTGCATGGCCTTGACGGCCGCGATGCGCTCGGGCGTGAAGCCGCGGCGGCGCAAACCTTCGAAGTTCATCGACCGCGCTGCCGCCGGCTGGCCCTGGCACATCACGAAGGGCGGCAGATCGGCGAACAGCAGCGAGCACATGGCCGTCATGGCGTGGTCGCCGATGCGCACGAACTGGTGCACCACCGTGAAGCCACCCAGGATCACCCAGTCGCCCACGGTGACGTGACCGGCCAATTGCGCGTTGTTGGCAAAGATCGTTTTGTTGCCCACCACACAGTCGTGCGCCAGGTGCACATAGGCCATGATCCAGTTGTCGTCACCCACCACCGTCTTGCCCAGCGCGCCGGGCGAGCCGATGTTGAAGGTGCAGAACTCGCGGATGGTGTTGCGCTCGCCGATGATCAGTTCGCAGGGCTCGCCGGCGTACTTCTTGTCCTGCGGGATCGCGCCCAGTGAATTGAACTGGAAAATGCGGTTGTCGCGCCCGATGGTGGTGTGGCCTTCGATCACGCAATGCGCGCCCACCGTGGTGCCGGCGCCGATCTTCACATGCGGCCCGATCACGGTGTAGGGTCCGACCGAGACCGATGCGTCCAGCTCGGCGGCCGGATCGACCAGCGCGGTGGGATGGATAGGGCTCATTCGATGACCTTTGTGCTGCGCACTGCGGTGCGAGCCCCCTTCGGGGCGGCCGGGCGGTGGCTCATGCGCCGGGTTCCGTGGCTCAGGCGACGGTGCGCATGGTGCACATCAGTTCGGCTTCGCAAGCGATTTCGTCGCCGACCCGGGCCACGCCCTTGAACTTGAAGAGTCCGGCCTTCACGCGCTCCAGCGTCACGTCCATGATCAGCTGGTCACCCGGCTCCACCGGGCGCTTGAAGCGCGCAGCGTCGACGCCGGCGAAGTAGTAGATCGTCTTGTCGTCGGGTGCGCTGCCCAAGGTGTCGAAAGCCAGCAGGGCTGCTGCCTGGGCCATGGCCTCCAGCTGGAACACGCCCGGGAACACGGGCCGGTGCGGAAAATGGCCGGTGAACTGCGGCTCGTTGATCGAGACGTTTTTCAGGGCCTTGATGCGTTTGCCTTTTTCCAGCTCCAGCACACGGTCCACCAGCAAAAAAGGATAGCGGTGGGGCAGTTGCTTGAGTATCTGGTGGATGTCCATCATGGCTCGGTCTTCTTGTGGTGGGCTTGTTCGAGGGCCTGCTCGACGAGCTTGAGGCGCTGGCGCAGGCGGTTGAGTTGTTTGAGGGAAGCGGCGTTCTTTTCCCAGTTCGCATTGTCGTCGATGGGAAATATGCCGGTGTACTGGCCCGGCTCGCGGATCGAGCGGGTGACCACCGAAACCGCCGAGATGTGCACCTTGTCGGCCAGCGTCAGGTGCCCCAGCACGTTGGCACCACCGCCCAGCGTGCAGTGCGCGCCGATGGTGGTGCTGCCCGCCACCCCAGCGTTGCCCGCGATGGCGGTGTGCGCGCCGATGCGCACGTTGTGACCGATCTGGATCAGGTTGTCGAGCTTGACGCCGTCCTCGATCACCGTGTCGTCCAGCGCGCCGCGGTCGATGCAGGTGTTGGCGCCGATTTCGACGTCGTCACCGATGCACACCGCGCCCAGCTGCTCGATCTTGACCCATTGCCCCTGGTGCGGCGCAAAACCGAAACCGTCAGCGCCGATCACCACGCCCGGGTGCAAGATGCAACGCGCGCCGACCACGCAGCGCTCACCGATGAAGACACGGGGATACAGCCACGTGCCCGCTCCGATGCGGGCACCACGCCCCAACACCACGTGAGCCCCGATGCGCGCGCCACTGGAGACCACGACACCCGCCCCGATCACCGCAAACGCGGCGACATCGGCCCCCGGGTCGATGACCGCAGAGGGATGGATGCTGGCCATGGGGTGGATCGCAGGCGCGTCCGCGGCGTCGTGCTCGGCACGCCACCACTGGCTCAGGCGGGCGTAGTAAAGATAAGGATCGTCGGTGACGATGACGGCAGCGCGCTGGGCCGCCACATCCTGCAAGGCGGGCGGCACGATCAGTGCACCGGCCTGCGTGGTCTGTATCTGGCTGGCGTAGCGCGCCTGCGCCACAAAGGCCAGCTCATCGGGCTGCGCGGTGGTCAGCGGCGCCAGCCGACGGATGAGGGTATCGGCCGGGCCAACCAGTGTGCCGCCCAGGGCCTGAACGATGGAGTCCAGCGAACGGGACACGTGCAAGCGGCGCCTTACCTGGCGCTGTTCAAGCCAGCAAGCACCTTGTCGGTGATGTCGTGCCTGGGATGGATGTAGACCGCTTCCTGGATGATCAGGTCGTACTTTTCGGCCTCGGCCACCTGCTTGATGACGCGGTTGGCGCGCTCCAGCACCTGTTGCAGCTCTTCGTTCTTGCGCAGGTTGAGGTCTTCCTGGAACTCGCGCTGCTTGCGCTGGAACTCCCGGTCCTGCTCCACCAGCTGGCGCTGGCGCACCACGCGCTGGCTTTCCGGCAAGGTGGGCGCTTCGCGTTCAAACTTTTCAGAGGCCGCCTTCAGCTGGCTGCCCAGCCCCTGGATTTCCTTTTCGCGCTTGGCAAATTCCTGCTCCAGCTTGACCTGTGCCGTCTTGGCTAGGTTGGCCTCGCGAAACACCCGGTCGGTGTTCACAAAGCCGATGCGAAAGTCCTGCGCAGCGACCGAGAGGGACAGGAAACCGGTGACCGCGACAAGCACCAGTTGACGCGCCATGCGAGAGGACAAGTTCTTCATCAAAAGGAGGTTCCGATCTGAAACTGGAATTTCTGGATTTTATCGTCTGCTTGTGTGCGAACCGGGTTCGCCCAGGCAAATCGCAAGGGACCGATGGGCGATAGCCAGCTCAGCCCCACACCGACCGACGCGCGCAGGTCGGAGGCCGCGAATTTCTGGTTGGCGGCCCAGACGTTGCCGACGTCGACAAAACCGAACAGGCGCAAGGTGCGGTCGTTGCCGGCACCGGGGAACGGTGTGCTGATTTCGGTGTTGAGCACCAGGTTCCGGGTACCGCCGATATTCACCGGCGCGGCGGTCGTTGAAGCGTTGGCAATGGGCGAGGTGCCGCCCAGCGTGCCCTGCTCGAAACCGCGCACCGAACCCAGACCGCCGCCGTAGAAATGCTTGAACACCGGAAACGGCCTGCCACCCAGCCCTTTGCCCGCGCCGATCTCGGCGTTGAAAGCCAAGGTGTATTGCCTGTTGAGCGGAATGAACTGCTGGAACTGGTAGCTGGTCTTGAGGAAACGCGTATCGCCTGCAATGCCCCATTCGGTGTTGAAGCGCTGCAGGCGCCCCTTGCTGGGCACCAGTGCGCTGTCGCGATCATCCCGCGACCAGCCCACCGTGAGCGGCACCGACCAGCTGCTCTGGCCAAACTCGGCGATGTAATTCTGATAAGCCTCGGGGATGTCGGCGCCTTCGATGATGCGCGTCTGCTCGGCACCGATGCCGAAGAAAACCGTGTCCTGCTCGGTGAAGGGCACACCAAAGCGCACACTGCTGCCAGAGGTCTGCAGTTCGTAGTCACCGCCCTGCTCGCTGTACGGGCTACGGGTCTTGTGGTAGAGGTCAAAAGTGCGCGAAACCCCATCGGCGGTGAAGTAGGGGTTGGTCGTGCTGAGCACCAGCTGGCGGTTGAACTTGCTGGTGTTGAGATCCAGACCCAGGTAGTTGCCGCTGCCAAACACGTTTTCCTGCTTGATGCCCACCACAAAGGACAAGCCCTCGGCCTGCGCATACCCGGCGCCCAGAGAGAGGTTGCCGGTGGGTTTTTCCGCCACGGAAATGGTCAGATCGACCTGATCGGGTGAACCGGGCACCTGCTGGGTATCGACGCTGACTTCGGTGAAAAAACCCAGGCGATCGACCCGGTCACGCGAGAGTTTGATGCGGTCGCTGTCGTACCAGGCGGCTTCAAACTGACGGAATTCGCGGCGGATGACTTCATCGCGGGTGCGGTTGTTGCCTTCGACGTTGATGCGGCGCACATAGACGCGGCGCGCCGGCTGGGCGCGCAGCACGAAGGCCACGCGGTTGTTGACACGGTCGATCTCGGGCACCGCCTCCACCTGCGCGAACGCGTAACCGAAGGCTCCGAAATAGTCGGTGAAGGCCTTCACGGTGGTGTTCACGTCTTCCACGTTGTAGGCCTGGCCGACGCGCAGGGTCACCAGGCTCTTGAACTCGGCTTCCTTGCCCAGGAACTCTCCCTGCAACGCCACCGATGACACCACGTAGCGCGGGCCTTCGGTGATGTTGATGGTGATGGTCATGCCATCCTTCTCGGGCGAAATGGCCACCTGTGTGGAATCGATCCGGAACTCCAGGAAGCCGCGCGTGAGGTAGTGCGAACGCAGGCTTTCCAGATCGGCATTGAGCTTGGCGCGCGAATAGCGGTCGGCCTTGGTGTACCAGCTCAGCCAGCCGCCGGTGTCCAGGTCAAACAGGTTGCGCAGCGTTGATTCTGAAAACACCTGACTGCCAATGATGCGGATGTCGGTGATCTTGGCGACTTCGCCCTCCACCACGCTGAAGTTCAGGTTGACCCGGTTGCGCTCTCCGGGCGTGACCGTGGTCACCACCTGGGCAGCGTACATGCTGCGGTTGAGGTACTGGCGCTTGAGTTCCTGCTCGGCGCGATCCACCAGCGCCTTGTCGAAAGGGCGCCCCTCGGCCAGGCCGACATCGCGCAACGCCTTGGTCAGTACCTCGTTGTCAAACTCCTTGACGCCTGAAAAACTCACCTCGGCCACGGTCGGTCGCTCCTCGACGATCACGACCAGCACATCGCCACTGACCTGCAGCCGCACATCGGAGAACAGGCCCAGCCCGAACAGCGAGCGAATCGCCGTCGTGCCTTGGTCGTCGCTGTACTGGTCACCGATGCGAAACGGCAGCGAGGCGAACACCGTGCCGGGCTCGACCCGCTGCAAGCCTTCAATCCGGATGTCGCGCAACCTGAAGGGCTCCACCGCCCAGGCCGGCAGCGCGGACAACAGGGATGCGGCGACCATGGTCAGCGACAGGCCGCGCAGACCTTTGGGGAAATTTTTCATGAGAAGGAGGGGAGAGTGTTCAGCCCGCCAAGCGGACCACATCGTTGAACAGGGCAACGGCCATCAGTGCCACCAGGATGGCGATGCCGCCGCGTTGCAGGCGCTCCATCCATGCCTCAGACACACTGCGACCGGTCACAGCCTCCCAAAGATAATACATCAGGTGCCCGCCGTCCAAGACCGGCAGCGGCAGCAGGTTGAGCACCCCGAGACTGACGCTGATCAGGGCCAGAAACAGCAGGTAGGCGGTGATGCCGATGCTGGCCGATTTGCCCGCGTAATCGGCGATGGTGAGCGGCCCGCTGAGGTTCTTGATCGAAGCCTCACCGATCACCATGCGCCCCATCATCTTGAGGGTCAGCCAGGACACTTCCCAGGTCCGCACCACGCCCTGGACCAGCCCGTCGAACACGCCGTGGCGCACCGTCATCATCTGCGGCGCTGCGCCGATGTAGGCACCCACACGACCGACCCAGACGCCGGCCTGCTGCTCGGGCACAGGCTGCACCACCAGACTGAGCGATTGCCCGGCGCGCTCCAGCTCCCAGCGCTGGGCGACCGCCTCACCCTGGGCCCCCACCGCCGAGCGGATGAGTGCGCGCAAGCGCTGTCCGTCTGGAACCACCTGACCGTCCACACGGCGCACCACGTCACCGGCCTGCAGTCCGGCGACCGCGGCCGCACCACCGGGCATGACCTCGCCCACCACGGGCGCCGTCCAGGGCGAGGTGATGCCGATGCGCTGGAACAGGCTCGCATCGGCTTCGCGCACATCCAGGCTGCCTAGCGCCAGCGGCACAGGTCGCGTGCTGCCGCCCTCCTCCCGCGCCACCCAGAGCGTGACGTCTTCGCCGGAGAGTGCCGCCTGGGTGAGGCGCCAGCGCAGGTCTTCAAACGAGCCCACATCGGTGGGCAGCCCGCCCGCCTGCTCCAGCTGGGCCACCCATTCGCCGCCGCGCAGGCCGGCGCGTTCGGCCAGCGAACCGGCCACCGGGCTGGCCAGCACCGGCTTGGGTGCTTCGACGCCCGACCAGTTCACCACCGTGTACAGCGCCACCGCCAGCAGCAGGTTGGCCGCCGGCCCGGCCGCCACGATCAGCGCGCGCGAGCGCAGCGGCTGGGTATTGAAGGCCAGGTGGCGCTCGGCCGCGTCCACCGGCGCCTCCCGCTCGTCGAGCATGCGCACATAGCCGCCCAGCGGCAGCATCGCGAGCACAAATTCGGTCGGGTTGCCTTTGCGGTGCCAGGTCAGCAAGGGCTTGCCAAAGCCGACCGAGAAACGCAACACCTTCACGCCGCACGCCACCGCCATGCGGTAGTGGCCGTACTCGTGCACGGCGATCAGCAGGCCCAGGGCCAGTGCAAATGCAATCAGGGTCATCATGGTGGGGGTCCGGCGGGTTCAGCGGTCAAAGATCGGACTCGGAAAAACGGCCCGGAAAAGCGGCCCGGAAAAGCGGCCCGGAAAAGCGGCCCGGGAAAGCGGCCCGGGCACCACCCACGTGCATGCCGCATTCAGCCGCCGCAACGGGCAACCACGGCAGCGGCCACCGCCCGGGCTTCGGTGTCGATGGCCAGCAGGTCGTCCAGTCCTGCGGGTTTGGAGGGGCTGAGCGCCGCCAAAGTTGCATGGTTCACCGCATGAATCTGGTCAAAACGCAGCCGCAGATCCAGAAATGCCGCCACCGCCACCTCGTTGGCGGCATTGAGCACGGCGGTGGTGCCGGTGGGCCCGGCCAGCGCATCCCAGGCCAGTTGCAATCCGGGAAAGCGCAGCTCATCGACGGGTTCGAAGGTGAGTGCACCCAGGGTGGCGAAGTCCAGCGCCGCAGCGCCAGAGCCGATGCGCTCCGGCCAGGCCAGGCCGTAGGCGATCGGCACGCGCATGTCGGGCGTGCCGAGCTGGGCGAGCACCGAGCGGTCGGTGTACTGCACCATGGAGTGGATCACGCTCTGCGGGTGGATCACCACTTCGATGCGCTCGGGGGCCAGGCCAAACAGGTAGCGCGCTTCGATCACCTCCAGCGCCTTGTTCATCATGGTGGCCGAGTCGACCGATATCTTGCGGCCCATCACCCAGTTGGGGTGGGCGCAGGCTTGCTGCGGCGTCACCGCAGCCAGGGTGGCCGGGTCGCGGGTGCGAAACGGCCCGCCCGAGGCGGTCAGCACGATCTTTTCAACCCGCCTTGCCCAGGCAGTGGGGTCTTCGGGCAGCGACTGGAACACCGCCGAGTGCTCGCTGTCGATCGGCAGCAGCGTGGCTGCACCGGCCTTCACCGCCTGCATGAACAGCTCGCCACCGACCACCAGCGCTTCCTTGTTGGCCAGCAGCAGCTTCTTGCCGGCGCGCGCGGCGGCCAGGCTCGGCGCCAGCCCGGCCGCGCCCACGATGGCGGCCATCACAGCGTCCACTTGCGGATCGGCACTCACATCACACAAAGCCTGAGCGCCTGCGAGCACCTTCACTTTCAGGCCCTGCGCCTTCACGCGCTCGGCCAGTTGCTGTGCGTGTTCGGGGCTGGCCATCACGGCAAAGCGCGGCGCAAAGATCCGGCACTGCTCCAGCATCAGCTCCACCTGGGTGGCGGCCGTCAGCGCGAACACGGTGTAGCGCTGCGGGTGGCGGGCGATCACATCCAGCGTGCTGGTGCCGATGGAGCCGGTAGACCCCAGGATGGTGACGGACTGTGCGGGCATGGTCATGGGTTCAAGAAAGTGGCAAACAGCATGGCCAGGGGCAGCACGGGCAGCAGTGCATCGACACGGTCGAGCACACCGCCGTGGCCCGGCAGCAGCTGGCTGGAATCCTTCATGCCCGCACTGCGTTTGACCAGGGACTCCGCCAGATCGCCCACCACGCTCATGGCGGTCAGAAACACCAAGGCCGGCACGGCCATGAACGCACCCAGTGACCACAGGCGGGCAAACAGACTGGGCTGGTCGGTCAACCCTTGCGCATCCAGCCAGAGCCAGCCCAGCGCCAGCAGCCACACGCCCGCCATGCCACTGAACACACCCTCCCAGGTCTTGCCCGGGCTGATCGTCGATGCCAGCTTGCGCCGTCCAAACGCCTTGCCGCCGAAGTAGGCCGCGATGTCGGCCATCCACACCAGCGTCAGCACCGACAGCAGAAAACCCAGTCCCAGCAGACGCGCCTGCACCAGCGCCAGCCAGGCGCAGGCGAGCAGAAACAGGCCTCCCCAGAGTCGCAGGGCCTTTGGCCAGCGCGCCCAGCCCGGCACACTGCGGCGCAGCATCACCACCGCCAGCAGCAGCCACAGCAGACCGACCGCCAGCCAGAGCAGGCGCCAGTTCAGCCCCAGGCCTCCGGCCAGCCAGAACCCCGCCAGCACCAAGCCCAGACCAAGCCCGAGCGCTTTGGCAGTGGCATCGCTACAGCCATTCAGGCGCGCCCATTCCCAGCCCGCCGCCACCATGAGCAGCAGCGCGAGCACGGCAAACGGTCCGATGGACGGGTAGAACAGCGCTGGCAGCAGCACCGCCAACAGGAGCAGCGCGGTGATGATGCGCTGCTTAAGCATGGGATGGCCCGGCAGCAACCGGTGAACCGGCGGGTTGACCGGATATCTGGCCAAAACGCCTGTCGCGAGCGCCGAATTCGGCCAGTGCGCGGTCCAGCTCCAGCGCATCGAAAGCGGGCCAGAGACAGGGGGTGAACACGAATTCGGTGTAAGCACTCTGCCAGAGCAGGAAGTTGCTGATGCGCATTTCACCGCCGGTGCGGATCAACAGATCGGGGTCGCCCACGTGCGCCAGCGCCGTGGTTTCGCACAGGCTGTGCTCGGTGATCTCCCGGCCCTCGGCGGCCAGCCGCCGGGCCGCCTGCGCAATGTCCCAGCGCCCGCCGTAATTGAAGCAGACATTGAGCACCAGCCGCTGGTTGCCTGCGGTCGTGGCCTCGGCGGCCTGGATATCCTTCACCACCCGCGCCGACAAGCCGGCACGGTCCCCCGGAAAATGCAGGCGCACGCCGCTCTGGTGCAGCCTGGGCACCTCGCGCGCCAGGGCCAGCGCCAACAGCTCCATCAGACCGGACACCTCGTCCACCGGACGGCTCCAGTTTTCCGACGAGAACGCGAACACCGTGAGCACCGGGATACGGCGGTCCATGCAAGCCTGCACCGTGCGACGCAGCGCCTCCACGCCCTGCTTGTGACCCGCCACCCGTGGCAGGAACCGTTTTTGCGCCCAACGCCCGTTGCCATCCATCACGATGGCCACATGGCGCGGCATGCGTCCCGGTGGCAGGGTGTCGGGTGTCGGGAGATCGGCCATCAGAGCGTGAAGCAGAAAAGTGGATGCAAGGCCGGTCGCGTCACACCGCCATGATGTCCTGCTCTTTGGATGCCACCAGGCGGTCCACCTCGCTGATCATGCGGTCGGTGAGTTTCTGGATGTCGTCCGTCGAACGGCGTTCATCGTCTTCGGAAGCCAGCTTGTCCTTCACCAGCCTCTTGACGTGTTCGTTGGCATCGCGGCGCAGGTTGCGCACGGCGATCTTGGCGGCTTCGCCTTCGCCACGCACCACCTTGGTCAGTTCCTTGCGGCGCTCTTCGGTCATGGGCGGCATCGGCACACGGATCAGGTCGCCCTGGCTGGAAGGGTTCAGCCCCAGATCGGATTCGCGAATGGCCTTCTCGATCTTGGCGCCCATGCCTTTTTCCCAGGGCGCCACGCCAATGGTGCGCGCGTCCAGCAGCGTCAGGTTGGCCACCTGCGACAGCGGCACCATGGAGCCGTAGTAGTCCACGTGCACGGTGTCGAGCAGTTGCGGGTTGGGCCGCCCGGTGCGGACCTTGGCCAGATGGCCTTTGAGCGCTTCCAGCGACTGCTGCATCTTGTGCTCGGCGGTCTGGCGAATTTCAGCGGTGCTCATGCTTCTTCCTCAATACGACGGTGTTGTGCTTCAAACTGATCGCTCAGACGTGGACCAGGGTTCCCTCGTCCCCACCCAGCACCACCTTGCGCAGCGCGCCCGGCTTGAAGATGGAGAACACCTTGACCGGCAGCTTCTGGTCGCGGCAAAGAGCGAACGCAGTGGCATCCATCACCTGCAGGTTCTTGGCCATGGCTTCGTCAAAAGTCAGCGAGGTGTAACGGGTGGCGTTGGGGTCTTTGTTCGGATCGGCCGAGTAGACGCCGTCGACCTTGGTGGCCTTGAGCACGATCTCCGCCCCGATCTCGGCGCCACGCAGGGCCGCCGCCGTGTCGGTGGTGAAAAACGGGTTGCCGGTTCCCGCAGCAAACACCACCACCTTGCCTTCTTCCAGGTACTGCAGGGCTTTGGGGCGCACATAAGGTTCCACCACCTGCTCGATGGCGATGGCCGACATGACGCGCGCCACCAGGCCCGCTTTCTCCATGGTGTCGGCCAGCGCCAGCGAGTTCATCACCGTGGCCAGCATGCCCATGTAGTCGGCGGTGGCACGGTCCATGCCGACGGAGCCACCGGCGACGCCACGAAAAATATTGCCGCCACCGATGACGATGGCCACCTCCACACCCAGGCGGGTCACTTCGGCGATTTCTTCCACCACGCGCGCGATGGTGGCCCGGTTGATGCCGAAAGCATCGTCGCCCATCAGGGCTTCACCCGACAATTTCAGCAGAATTCTCTTATAGGCTGGCATAGGCAACTTTCTGCAAATCAAACAACTGACAACTCAACCAGCGAGTGTAGCGAGGCGCGGACCGCGCGCCCCGTCGCCAGGGCGCACGACATTTTCAAATACCCGGTGCCACACATGACAACGGGCCTTGCGGCCCGTTGTCATGTGTCTGCGGGAAAACCTTTGCCCGATCAGGCACCTTTGGCAGCAGCGACTTGCGCGGCCACTTCGGCTGCGAAATCGTCCACCTTCTTCTCGATGCCTTCGCCCACCACGTACATGGTGAAACCCTTGATGGTGGTGCCAGCGGCCTTGAGCATCTGCTCGACGGTCTGCTTGCCGTCGGAGGCCTTCACGAAGACCTGGTCAAACAGCGAGACTTCCTTGAGGTATTTCTGCACAGCACCATCAATCCGCTTGGTGACGATCTCTGCGCTTTGCGCCGGTTTGCCAGCCGCCACCAACTCTTTGTTGGCTTCGTCTGCCTTGGCCGTGGCCACGGAACGCTCGCGCTCGATAAATTCGGCAGGCACATCAGCGCTGGTCAGCGCCACTGGCTTCATGGCGGCCACGTGCATCGCCACGTCTTTAGATGCGACCGCATCGCCGTCGAACTCCACCACCACACCGATGCGCGTGCCGTGCAGGTAGCTCACCAGCGAAGCGCCGTTGCTGTAGTGCTTGAAGCGGCGAAAGCTCATGTTCTCGCCGATCTTGCCAATCAGGCCCTTGCGCACGTCTTCCAGCGTGGGGCCGAAGCTGTCCTGGCTGTAGGCCAGGGCGCCCAAGGCTTCCACGTTGGCCGGGTTGTGCTCGGCCACCAGCCGGGCAGCGGCGTTGGCCAGGGCCAGGAAGCTGTCGTTCTTGGTCACGAAGTCGGTTTCGCAGTTGACTTCGATCAGGCCACCGGTGGTGCCGCTGATGAAGCTGGCGACCACGCCTTCGGCGGTCACGCGGCTGGCGGCCTTGCCGGCCTTGGTGCCGAGCTTGACGCGCAGCAGTTCTTCGGCCTTGGCCATGTCGCCGTCGGCCTCGGTCAGGGCTTTTTTGCACTCCATCATGGGGGCGTCGGTCTTGGCGCGCAGTTCGGCGACCATGCTTGCGGTAATTGCCATTTTTCAGTTCTCCGTTGGGCCGCGCAGCCTATCGGGCGGGGCGGACTGGTCAGTGGATCGGATTTGCTTGTGAAAAAGGGGCTGCGCGAGCCCCTCTTTGCCGCAGAAGCGGGAATCAGGCGGAAGTGACTTCGACGAATTCGTCAGAGCCTTCGGCGGCCACGGCCTTGACCACGTCGTTCACGGCGTTGGAGCGGCCTTCGAGAACCGCATCCGCAATGCCACGGGCGTACAGCGCCACGGCGCGGGCCGAGTCATCGTTGCCGGGGATCACGTAGTCGATGCCGACCGGATTGTGGTTGGTGTCCACCACGCCGACCAGCGGGATGCCCAGCTTCTGGGCTTCGAGAATGGCGATCTTGTGGAAGCCCACGTCGATCACGAAGATGGCGTCGGGCAGCGCGGTCATGTCCTGGATGCCGCCGATATCCTTCTCCAGCTTTTCCATTTCGCGAGCAAACATCAGCTGCTCCTTTTTGGTCATGCTGTCGAGGCCGGTTTCCTTCTGGGCCTGCATGTCCTTCAGACGCTTGATCGAGGTCTTGACCGTCTTGAAGTTGGTCAGCATGCCGCCGAGCCAGCGCTGGTCCACAAAAGGCACGCCGGCGCGGCGCGCTTCCTGGGCCACGATGTCGCGCGAGGTGCGCTTGGTGCCCACCATCAGGATGGTGCCGCGGTTGGCAGACAGCTGCTTCACGAATTTGGCAGCTTCCTCGAACATCGGCAACGTCTTTTCGAGATTGACGATGTGGATTTTGTTGCGGTGACCGAAGATGTACGGAGCCATCTTGGGGTTCCAGAAGCGGGTTTGGTGACCGAAGTGGACACCGGCTTCCAGCATTTCGCGCATGGAGACAGACATGTGATTTCTTTCCAGAGGTTGAGTCTAAAATCCAGCCCCGATTGCCCCGGATCGCACAGCACTTGAAACGGCTGACGATCCTTGAACAACACCCGGTTGGGCCGGTTTGCGATTGAACTTTTTCCAAGGCGCCAGGAATGGATTCCCAGCCTGCACTTGGCAAAGCCTGTCGATTATAGCAGCCGCGCCCCTTTCGCCTCAGCCCCCCGAACCCCCATGCGCCCTGCCGCACGGCGCTCTGCACCCCTGTTCTGATGCCAAACCACGTCCCCATGCCCAGCCCGGGAGCCCCTGCATGAAAGTTGCCGTCATCGGAGCGGGGGTGATCGGCATCACCACGGCGTACGAACTGGCGCTCGACGGCCACGAAGTCACGGTGTTCGAACGGCGCAGCACCGCCGCCGAAGAGGCGAGTTTTGCCAACGGCAGCCTGATTGCACCCGCCTGGCTGGCTTCGCTGGCGAACGTCGGTCGAACCAGCAACCTGTTCTGGCCCACGACCGCGAACCCCGGCGGCTTGCGACTGACCGGCCTTTCGGGTCACGCCCAATGGGCTTGGTTTTGGCGGTGGCAGCGGGCCGCCCGGGCCCCGCTGCAGACAGAGAGGCAGGCCGCCTTGTTCCGGCTGGCTGCGTTCAGCCTGGAGCGACTGACGGCCATCTCCACCGAGGAACGGCTCGAATACGACCGCAGCCAGGGCCTGCTGGTGTTGTGGCGCAGCGAACGAGAAGCCGCACTGGCCCGCTCGGCCCTGCCCGGGCTGCGCGAGCAGGGTGCGGTGATGCGCGAACTGGATGCGACACAGGCCCGACTGATCGAACCGTCGCTGAATCCGGACACCACCCTGGCTGGCGCCCTGGAGCTCCCCACCGGCATGGCCGCCAATTGCCGCCAGTTCACCCTGCAGCTCAAGAGCCTGGCCCAGCTGCGGGGTTGCCATTTCCAGTTCGGCTGCGAAGTCGCCCGACTGGACACCACGGGACACGGTGTGACGCTGACCCTGTCAGCCGGCAACACCGCCCCACAGCCATTCGACGCTGCCGTGCTGTGTGCGGGCAGCGCTGGAGCGGCCCTGCTGCGACCTCTCGGCTGGCAAGCACCCACGCAAACCGTGTACGGGCACAGCGTGAGCGCGGCGGTGCGTGAACCCCTGGATGCCCCGTTGTCGGCCGTGATCGATGCGCGCCACCAGATCTCCATCTCGCGCCTGGGTCAGCGCGTGCGCGTGGCCGGGGGCACCACCCTGGGCGGCCGACCCGGCAGATTGTCGGCCTCTGAGATGCGCCGCCTCTACCGCGTGTTGATGGACTGGTTTCCAGGCGCCGCCCGGCTGGGCGGCCCCCAGGGCAGCGTGCAGGAATGGAGAGGCGCCCAAGTCCTGGTGCCCGACGCGCTGCCCCTGCTGGGCGAAAGCAGCGTGCCCCGCATCTGGCTGAACCTGGCCCATGGGTCCGGCGGCTGGGCCCTGGCCTGCGGCTGCGCCCGCGCGCTGGCCGACCAGATGCTCGGACGCACATCCGACATCGATCTGGACCCATTCTCGCCCGCCCGCATCAAGGCATGACGCGGCCCTTCTTGCACCTTGGCCGCCTGCGCGCAACGGCTCCGTGGTGAAATGCCATCAACGACGAGACGCACTGCGCACGGCGGCACAACCCGGTGTTCAACACCCCGTCCTGTGGCCATACTCACGGAGCGCCTCCGGGCAGCACGCGTTCATCAACCCCACAGCAAGAACCCGACCATGGGCATGATCCGTTTCATCAAGGAAGCCGGTGAGAAGCTGTTCGGCATCGGCAAGGCGTTCTACGGCACGCCCAACCAGTACCCGCAGATCTTCGAGGCCAACAAACCCATGCTGAGCCACCCCGACAAAATCCACCCCGGCCAGGTGCTGCGCATTCCGCCGACCTGAAGCAGCATGCGACGGATCGGCAGCGCTCACCCCGAGCCACTCTACGGCACGCAGGCCACGCGCGCCATCGAGCAGGCCGCCAGCGCTGCCCTGCCCCCACACAGCCTCATGGCTCTGGCGGGCCTGTCGGTGGCCCAGCTGACCAGCGCACTCGCGCCCCACGCCCGGTGCATCTGGGTCGCCTGCGGGCCAGGCAACAACGGTGGCGACGGCCTGATCGCGGCCATGCACCTGCACCGCCAGGCCCAGGCATCCGGCGCCGCGCGGCAGGTCGTGGTCACCCTCTGCGGTGGTGCCGATCACCTCCCCGCCGACGCCGCGAACGCACTGCTGCAAGCCCAGGCTTCGGGCGTGACCATGGCCAGCGATCCGCCTGCCACGCACGACTTCGCCATCGACGCCCTGCTCGGCATCGGCACGCTGCGCCCGCCCGAAGGCCGCCTGGCGAACCACATGGGTCTGCTGCAAACCAGCGCGGCCCCGGTGCTGTGCGTGGACCTGCCCTCGGGCCTGCACGCCGACACCGGCGTGCATCTCATGGGCTCGCTCGACCGGCCCCCCCAGGGAGCGCGCCACACCTTGTCGCTGCTCACCCTCAAGCCCGGCCTCTTCACCGGCGACGGGCGCGATCAGGCCGGGCAGGTCTGGTTCGACGATCTCGGCATTTCACCTCCAGCCACCACACCGGTGCGGGCCCAGCTCAACGGCATGTCCATGAACCCGGACACCGCCAGCAGGCGCCCTCACGCGGCACACAAAGGCAGCCAGGGTGATGTGCTGGTGATCGGCGGACAGGACATCGGCATCCGTGGCGCAGGCATGACGGGCGCGGCCATTCTGGCGGCACGGGCCGCGCTGCACAGCGGTGCCGGACGGGTGTACGTCGGCCTGCTGACCGGGGAACAGCCCACGGGGTTGACCGGCTGGGACCCGGCCTGCCCGGAACTCATGTTCCGCAGCCTGCCCGGCCTGCTGCAGGGGGATCTGCTGACACAGACCAGCGTGGTCTGCGGCTGTGGGGGTGGCGCTGCCATTGCGGCGCTGCTGCCGCAGGTGCTGGCGCGCGCGCGCACCCTGGTGCTGGACGCCGACGCGCTCAACGCCATCGCCGCCGACCCTCAGTTGCAGACCCTGCTGCGCCATCGCCGTGCACGTGGCCATGGCACCGTGATCACCCCGCACCCGCTGGAGGCAGCCCGCCTGCTGGGCTGCAGCACCGCTGAGGTGATGTCAGATCGGTTGACCGCAGCACAACGGCTGGTTGACCGTTTCGGCGCCCTCTGCGTGCTCAAGGGGTCGGGCAGCGTGGTCAGCGCGCCCGGGATCACGCCGCGCATCAACCCCACCGGCAACGCCGCACTCGCCACGGCCGGCACCGGCGACGTGCTGACCGGCATGATCGGTTGCGCCCTCGCATCACCGGGCCTGACGCCCGATCAGTTGGTGCAGCAGGTCTGCGCCGCGGTGTTCCAGCACGGCTGGATAGCCGACCGGTGGACCCTGAACCAACCAGACACCACCCCCGCGACCGACCTCACGCTCACAGCCAGCCGACTGGCACAAAGCGTCCCGCCTCTGCGCTGATTCAGCCGAGCAAAATCAGGCCGATCTGCAAGAGAACCAGCAGCACCAGCACCGACAGATCGATGCCCCCCACCAGCGGAAGCCAGCGGCGCAACGGGCGCAGCAGGGGCGCGCACAATCGGTCCAGCGTGCCCAGCACAGGCGATTGCGGCTGAACCCAGGACAACACCGCATAGATCAGCACCAAGATCATCAGACCTTGCAGCGCCACCCGCAGCAGCATGCGCACCGCCAGCACCGGCAACAAAACCACCGCATTGACCGGCATGGCACCGGCCAATCCGTGCAGCAGAAGGGAAAACCCAGCGTAGGCCTGCGCCAGCAGCAGGGCAGCCAACAAACTGGCCCAGTCCACCCGGCTCTGCGCCAGCGAGCGTGGCAACACACGGCGCAACGGCTGCACCAGCCAGTCGGTCACGGCGATGGCAAAACGCCCAGGCTGCCCCACCATCTGTATCCGCATGTGGTTCATCCAGGCCCGCAGCAAGGCGGCGGCGATGAGGACAAAAAACAGGGTTTCCAGCAGGAAGAAGAGAACGCTCATAACGGTGAAAAAATGGAGGATCGCCCAGAATGGCGGTGTCAGCGACGGCCCTTGCGTGCCTTGCCCGAGACCGGACGGGTATTGCTCCGCGCCTCCTTCTTGCTCGCAGCGCGCTTCACCGAGCTCTTGATGTCCAGCGGCGGGGGCAACGCCCCATTGTTCGAGCGGCCACCGCTTGCGGCATCGTCGGCGCGGTTGCGGCGCGACTTGCTGCCTCGGCCCACAGGCTCGACGCCATCGACCACCCCGGCAGCGCCCCCCGTCTTGTCGCGCATGGCGCGCAGCAACAGGTCGTCGTTGCCACTCACGAGGCGAAAGTCAATGCGCCGACCGTCCAGATCGACGCGGCTGACCTGAACCTGCACCCGGCTGCCCAGGGCATAACGAATGCCGGTGCGCTCACCCCGCAATTCCTGCCGTGCTTCGTCAAACCGGAAGTACTCACCACCCAGTTCGGTGATGTGCACCAGGCCCTCGACGTACATCGCGTCCAGCGTCACGAACAGGCCGAAACTGGTGACCGAACTGACCACGCCGCTGAACTCCTCGCCCAGGTGCTCGCGCATGTACTTGCACTTGAGCCAGGCCTCCACATCGCGGCTGGCCTCGTCGGCACGCCGCTCGTTGGCGCTGCAATGCAGACCAGCCGCCTGCCAGGCCAGCGTATCGGCCGATGGCTTCTTCACCGGCTCACCCGCCACCGGCGGCTTGGCCCGGCTGGCCAGGCGCTTGCTGAGCTTGGCGTGCGCCTCGCCTGGGGTCGGCAATGCGGGCAACTGGTAGCGCTGCTGCGAAAGGATGGCCTTGATCACGCGGTGCACCAGCAGGTCCGGGTAGCGCCTGATCGGGCTGGTGAAGTGGGTGTAGGCCTCGAACGCAAGCCCGAAGTGGCCCTGATTCATGGGCGTGTAGATCGCCTGCTGCATCGAGCGCAGCAGCATGGTGTGGATCTGCTGCGCCTCAGGCCGGTCTTTGGTCGCTGCGGCGATCTGCTGGAACTCCGAGGGCTGCGGGTTGTCGCTGATGGTCTGCGACACACCCATGGCCTTCAGGTAGCTGCGCAGGATGTCCTGCTTCTCCGGCGTGGGCCCCTCGTGCACGCGGAACAGGCCGACGTGTTTGCCCTGGCTGATGAAGTCGGCCGAACAGACGTTGGCCGCCAGCATGGCTTCTTCGATCAGCTTGTGCGCGTCGTTGCGGGTGCGCGGCACGATCTTCTCGATGCGCCCCGACTCGTCGCAGACGATCTGGGTTTCGGTGGTCTCAAAATCGACCGCACCACGCACCTGGCGCGCAGCCAGCAGGGCCCGGTAGACGTCGTGCAGGTTCAGCAGGTAGGGCGCCAGCGCCTTGCGCTGCATAGCTTCCGGACCGCGCGTGTTTTGCAGGATGGCCGCCACCTCGGTGTAGGTGAAGCGGGCGTGACTGAACATCACCGCCGGGTAAAACTGGTACGCGTGCACCTCGCCCTTGGCGTTGATCAGCATGTCACAGACCATGCACAGCCGCTCCACACCCGGGTTGAGCGAACACAGGCCGTTGGAGAGCTTTTCCGGCAACATGGGGATCACGCGGCGCGGAAAATACACCGAGGTCGCGCGGTCGTAGGCGTCGACGTCGATGGCCGAACCGGTCTGCACATAGTGGCTCACGTCCGCGATCGCCACCAGCAGGCGCCAACCCTTGGCACGCCCCACCTTGGTGGGCTCGCAGTACACCGCGTCGTCGAAGTCGCGCGCGTCTTCACCGTCGATGGTGACCAGTGGCACATCGCGCAAATCCACGCGATGCTTGTGGTCCACCGCACGCACGTGGTCGGGCAAGGCGCGGGCCTGCGCCATCGCAGCGTCCGAGAACTGGTGCGGAACGCCGTACTTGCGCACCGCGATCTCGATCTCCATGCCCGGGTCGTCGATCTCGCCCAGCACTTCCTTGACGCGCCCCACGGGTTGACCGTACAGCGCAGGCGGCTCCGTCAGTTCCACCACCACCACCTGGCCCGGCTTGGCCGAACCCGTCGCCCCTTTCGGAATCAACACGTCCTGCCCGTAGCGCTTGTCTTCCGGCGCCACCAGCCAGACACCGCTTTCCTGCAGCAAGCGGCCGATGATGGGCGCATCGGAACGCTCGACGATTTCGGTCACACGACCTTCCGGGCGCCCCTTGCGGTCGAGCCGCACAATGCGCGCCTTCACGCGGTCTTTGTGCAAAACCGCCCGCATTTCGTTGGATGGCAGGTAAATATCGGCCTGTCCATCGTCGCGGATCACAAAACCATGTCCGTCACGATGACCGGACACGACCCCTTCAAACTCGGCCAGCAGGCTGTTTTTTTCGTTCACGTTTTGATGTGTTTTTGAATGCGTTTTTTTGATGCTATACTAGCGTTTTTCCTGAAATGCCCAGGTGGCGGAATTGGTAGACGCACTAGTTTCAGGTACTAGCGCTGAGAGGCGTGGAGGTTCGAGTCCTCTCCTGGGCACCAATCATAAGGGCTTGCA
The DNA here is from genome assembly GCA_013823655.1 of Comamonadaceae bacterium. Lineage (GTDB taxonomy): Bacteria > Pseudomonadota > Gammaproteobacteria > Burkholderiales > Burkholderiaceae_C > Hydrogenophaga. Next base: position 24,566 of record PNMN01000006.1, read on the forward strand.
AACGCGATGTTTGCAAGCCCTTTTTTGTTGTGTCAGCGAAGTCAGCAACGGCAGACAGCAGGCATCCTGCACACCGGCTTTTCTTCTCTGAAATTGGCGTTCCCGTGACGTTCGTCCAGGAACGGCCTGCCAAGGACACACCGACACGGCGCGTCAAAACGGCACCGCCAGCAAGTCGTGCCCTTCGGCAGCCACAATGCGCGCCTTGGTGAATTCACCGACCTTGAGCGTCTTGCTGATCTTTTCGGGCGGCAGCAGCCGCACCACACCATCGATCTCCGGCGCGTCCGCGTAGCTTCGGCCGACACCACCCTTTTTGCCCGTGCCCGGCGCCGAATCCACCAGCACCTGCATCGTCGCACCCACGCGCTGGCGCAATTTTTCGGTCGAAACCGCCTCAGCCATGGCCATGAAACGCGCGCGACGCTCCTCGCGCACGACCTCCGGCACGGGTCCGGCCAGTGCATTGGCCGCTGCGCCACTCACCGGCGAATAGGCGAAACAACCGGCGCGGTCGATGCGGGCCTCCTGCACAAAGTCCAGCAGGTGCTGGAACTCCGACTCGGTCTCGCCTGGGAAACCAGCGATGAAGGTGCTGCGCACCACGATCTCCGGGCACAGTTCGCGCCAGCGCGCGATGCGCTCCAGATTGCGCTCGCCACTGGCCGGGCGCTTCATGCGCCGGAGCACATCGGGGTGGCTGTGCTGCAGCGGCACATCGAGGTAAGGCAGCACCAGGCCCTCGGCCATCAGCGGAACGATGTCGTCCACATGCGGGTACGGGTACACGTAGTGCAGGCGAACCCAGGCGCCAAAACCTTTGGCCAGCTCGCCCAGCGAGCGCACCAGATCCAGCATGCGCGTCTTCACCGGCTTGCCGTCCCAGAAGCCGGTGCGGTACTGCACGTCCACGCCGTAGGCCGATGTGTCCTGGCTCACCACCAGCAACTCCTTCACACCCGCTTCAAACAGCTTGCGCGCTTCGGTCAGCACATCACCGATGGGACGGCTCACCAGATCACCGCGCATGGACGGGATGATGCAGAAGGTGCAGCGGTGGTTGCAGCCTTCGCTGATCTTCAAGTAGGCGTAGTGGCGCGGCGTGAGCTTGATGCCCTGCGCCGGCACCAGATCAACAAACGGATCGTGCGGCTTGGGGAGGTGACGGTGCACCGCCTCCATCACCTCGTGCGTGGCGTGCGGCCCGGTCACGGCCAGCACACTGGGGTGCATCTGCCGCACCATGTTGCCGCCGCCCTCGGCCTCGCGCGCGCCCAGGCAACCGGTCACGATCACCTTGCCGTTCTCGGCCAGGGCCTCACCGATGGTGTCCAGGCTTTCCTTGACGGCGTCGTCGATGAAGCCGCAGGTGTTGACGATCACCAGGTCGGCACCGGCAAAGGTCTTGGAGGTTTGGTATCCCTCGGCGCTGAGCTGCGTGAGGATGAGTTCGGAGTCGGTCAGCGCCTTGGGACAACCCAGGCTCACAAAACCAACCCTGGGCGCGGCAGCACCCGGCAGGGCAACGGATTCGGTCATGGTCCGATTGTCTCAGACCCTGGGTGAAGGAACGACCGGTCGATTCAGCGCTTCAGACCGAGAGCAGCCAGCATCTGCTCGCTGTTCTTCTGCATCTGCTCCTGCATCTGCGTGAACGCGGTGCGGGACTGCTCCATGTAAGTGCCCATCATGCCTTGCATCATGGGCGACTGCACGTTGGTGAACTGCTTCCAGAGATCGGGGTTCAGGCCCTTGGTCTGCTCGGTCATCTTGTTCTGCAGGTCCATGAAGATCTGCACGTTCTTCTCCAGGTACGAACCCATGAAGTCCTGCATGGCGTGACCGTAAAAGCGGATGATGTTGGCCAGCACCTGCTCGGTGAAGATCGGCACACCCGCCGTCTCTTCTTCCAGAATGATCTGCAGCAGAATGCTGCGCGTGAGATCGTCGTTGGACTTGGCGTCGCGCACCACGAAGTGCTCGCTGTCCATCACCAGCGCCTTCACTTCGGCCAAGGTGATGTAAGACGAGGTGTCGGTGTCGTAGAGGCGGCGATTGGGGTACTTCTTGATCACCCGCACACTGCCCGGCTGGGCGTTGCTGGCTTCGGCCTTGCTTTTTTGCACTGGTGAACTTTCAGAACAGGAAAATGGCTCGGACACCATGGAACTGGTGCGCAGCATACGGCACATTCTAGGAAGCCGACTTGAAGCCTGTCAGCATGGGTTTACCCTGTGCGGACGACACTCAAACACGAACGCGCCAATGAAAAAGGGCCTGACGCAATGTCGGGCCCCGGGTGCATCGAAAAGGTTTGGTAGGCGCGATTGGACTCGAACCAACGACCCCCACCATGTCAAGGTGGTGCTCTAACCAGCTGAGCTACGCGCCTACAAACTGTTCGAAGCCTTGGAGTGTAGCACTGTTTCAGCGCAGTTCTGCGCGCTCCCAGCCTTGTCACTTGCGACGCACCACCCGAACACCCGGCACATCCCCCACCACGGCCATGGCCCGCGCCACCTGGCGCGCATCCAGCACCTCGATGGTGAAGGTCATCCACGCCACACCGCGCACCGATTGCGTCTGCACCCCGATGACGTTCATTTTTTCGCGTGCAAACACTTCGGATATGTCGCGCAACAGGCCTTGCCGGTCCTGCGCCTCTACAGCCACATCCACCGGGTACACGGCGGGCGACCCGTCACGAACACCACCCGCCTGACCGCCCCACTGCACATCGATCACCCGGCCCGGACAGGTGCGCCGCAGATGCGCGAAGTCGGTGCAGTCGCTGCGGTGAATGCTCACGCCTTTGCCTCTCGTGACGAAACCCCGGATGTCGTCCGGTGGCGCGGGTTTGCAGCACCTGGCCAATTGCGTCATGAGCGAATCCACACCGACCACCAGCACACCTCCGGTACTTCCGCTGCTGGTTTTGCGCGGCTTCTTCAGCCATGCCAAGGGCTCTTCGGCTTCGACCGGTTCGCTCGGTCGCAGATGGGTCTCGATGGCGCGCAGCGAGAGTTCGTCTTTGCCCACCTGCTCGAACAGTTCCTGCGCCGAGGCCAGCCCCATCGAGACCGCGAGATCATCCAGCCTGAGCGCCGTTCTCCCTTCCCGCTGAAGCAGCTTTTCCACCGCTTCCCGGCCCTTGGCAACGGTCTCTTCCATCGCCTGTGCGTTGAACCAGGCGCGCACCTTGCTCTTGGCCCGGTGACTGACCAGGTAGCCCAGTTCGATGTTGAGCCAGTCGCGCGAAGGCCCACCCTCCTTGGCCGCAGTGATCTCCACCGTCTGACCGTTTTGCAGCGGCGTGTTGAGCGTGACCATGGCGCCGTCGACCCGCGCGCCACGGCACCGGTGCCCGAGGCTGGTGTGCACCGTGTAGGCAAAGTCCACGGCGGTGGCGCCCTGGGGCAACTCCACGATGGCGGCGTCGGGTGTGAGCACGTAGATGCGGTCGTCAAACAAACCTTGCGCCGAGCCGCTCAGGTCGCGTTCCCAGGCCAGCAGCTGGCGCAACACCGCGATCTTGGCGTCGTATTCCGAACTGGCCGACACGCCCGCGTAGCCTTTGGAGCCGGCTTCCTTGTAGGCCCAGTGCGCGGCCACACCGTGCTCGGCGTGGTCGTGCATGGCCTGGGTGCGGATCTGGATTTCGAACGCGCGCCCCTGGGCATCACGCACCACCGTGTGCAGCGACTGGTAGCCGTTGGCTTTGGGCTTGGCGATGTAGTCGTCGAACTCCGAGGGTACTGGCGCGAACTGCGCATGCACGTGGGCCAGCACGGCGTAGCAATCGTTCACCTGCGGGACCACCACCCGCAAGGCGCGGATATCGAACACCCGGTCAAAATCCAGCGATTTGCCGCGCATCTTCTTGACGATGCTGTAGATGTGCTTGGGTCGGCCCTGCACCGACGCCTCAATGCCCTGCTGCAACAGGTCTTGCTGCAGCCGATACCGCACCTGCTCCACATGCGCCTCGCGCTCGGCCCGCTTTTCGTCCAGCAGGAGCGCCACCTCCTTGTAGGTCTGGGGCTCCAGAAAACGAAAAGCCAGGTCTTCCATTTCCCACTTGATCTGCCAGATGCCCAGGCGGTTGGCCAGCGGCGCAAACACGTGCAGCGATTCGCTGGCCAGCGCAACGCCAGGATCGCCCTTGGTCGCGGCGAAAAAGCGCAGGGTCTGCAAGCGCGAAGTCAAGCGCAGCATCACGACCCGCAGATCGCGCGAAAACGCCAGCAGCATCTTGCGCACGTTCTCGGTCTGGCTCGCCGCCAGCTCTGAAACCGGCGCCTTGCCCGGCGACACCTGCGGCAGCGCCTGCTCTTGCGCGGCCAGCCGCTCTTCGTCCTTCTTGGCCTGCACCTGGGCGGACTTGATGCGCGCCTGGCGCTGCAGCTGCACCAGCTTGGTGGTCTCCACCGCCAGCGCCGCGAAATGGTCCCCAAAGGCCTTGGCAATGGTCTCCTGGGGTCGGTTCAGGTGTTGGCAGGCATACACCAGGTAGGCTGCAGCCTGCATGGCTTCAGAGCCACCGATTTCGTGCAGGATGCGCGCCACCGCATCGGCGTGGGCGAGGATGTTCTCTCCGGTGTCGAGCTGTTCGCAGGCCAGCAAGGGTTCGGCAAACGCGCGGGCGCGGGCCAGCGCCTGGGCCTGGCTGGGCAAACTGTCCGAGGTCGCCGCCACGATGGCGGCCGTCAAGGGCAACACCGGTGGGGCCGGGTTCAACGGCACCACCTCCGTGGATGTGGGTGCGTCCTGCAAACGCTTCATGGTGCCGCAGCGCTCAAGGCGTCCACAGAAAATTTCGCACCACAGTCACCTGATCCGAAGCCACCAGGGTGGGCGCATGGCCGACGCCGACAAACTCCACACAGCGCGCCTTCGGGCCACGGGTTGCCATGTCCGCAGCGGTCTGGCGCGTCAACAAATCGGAATCGGCACCACGCAACAGCAAGGTGGGTGCGGTGATGGCGTCGTACTGACCCCAGAGGGCGGCCTCGGCCTCCTGAACCGCCTGCTGCACGGCAGCCGCGTCCGCGCCAGCACTGAGCGCCTGGAAGGGCACGGCGATGGCTGGGTCGTAGTGCAGCCACCAGCGCCCTGCCCGCTCTCGCAACATGGGTCGAGACAGCGCCCGCCATTGCTCGGCGCTGTGCGGACCAAAACCGGTGGAGATCGAGGCCAGGTACTCGGTGGCCTGTGGCTCGGAGTCAAACGATGGATTTTTTCCCAGGTAGGTGCCGATGCGTTGCAGCGCCGCCCGCTGGATGACGGGCCCCACGTCGTTGAGCACCAGCCGACGGGGCGCGAACGCTGGCTGCGCGGCCATCGCCATGCCGATCAGACCGCCCATGCTGGTGCCCACCCAGTCGATCACGGCCTCAGGCGTCTCGGCACGCACATGCGTCACCAGCGCCCCCAGGTCAGCGGCGTAGCTGCCCACCTGGTAAGCCATGGGGTCGGCCAGCCAGTCGCTGTGGCCGCGTCCGGCCACGTCCACCGCGAGCACGCGAGAGCGCGGCGCCAGCGCCTGTGCCAGCACATCAAAATCACGCCCCTGGCGGGTGAGCCCGTGCACGCAGATCACCACCTGGCGGCATGCAGATCCCGCTGTGCTGGGCCAGTCCCAATAGGCCATTCGGCGCTGCCCCCCCCCACGGGCCGCCGGGCCGCCGACCGGCAAAAACTGAAGTTGGGGTTGCTGCATGTCCGATCCGCCCATGTGGTCTCCGTGATAATCATCCCAGTGTTTTTCAACTGATCGTAATGGAACTGGAGATGGCCCATGCTCAAGAACAAAACCGCCCTGATCACCGGCTCCACCAGCGGGATCGGCCTGGGCATCGCCAAGGCGCTGGCACGCCAGGGCGCCAACATCGTGCTCAACGGGTTTGGTGACGCCGAAGGACCCAAGGCCGACATTGCAGCGCTGGGCGCACAGGTTGCCTACCACGGGGCTGACATGAGCAAGCCCGCCGAGATCGAGGACATGATGCGGTTCGCTGCGGCGCATTTCGGCCGGGTGGACATCCTGGTGAACAACGCAGGTATCCAGCACGTGGCGCGGGTGGAAGATTTTCCAGTGGACAAGTGGGACGCCATCATCGCAATCAATCTCAGCAGCGCCTTCCACGCGTCTCGCCTGGCCCTGCCGGCGATGCGCGCGGCCAACTGGGGCCGCATCATCAACGTGGCATCGGTCCACGGTCTGGTGGCTTCAGCCGAAAAATCGGCCTATGTGGCGGCCAAACACGGCGTGATCGGCCTGACCAAGGTGACTGCGCTGGAGAACGCCACCAGCGGCGTCACCTGCAACGCCATCTGCCCGGGCTGGGTGCTCACGCCACTGGTGCAAAAGCAGGTGGACGCCAAAGCCGCTGCACTGGGCATCTCCAACGAGGACGCGAAGAAACAATTGCTGGGCGAAAAGGAGCCGTCGATGCAGTTCACCACGCCCGAAGAACTGGGCGAACTGGCGGTGTTTTTCTGCTCACCCGCAGGCAACAACGTGCGTGGCGTCGCCTGGAACATGGATGGCGGCTGGGTGGCTCAGTAGGTCAGTAGGCGGGACGAGCACCATGAAGAAGGCCCGCAGTTGCGGGCCTTCTTCATGGGCATGCAGCCAGAGGATCAACGCATCTGGATGGAACCCGAAACAGTCACGTTCACCATGCTCTTGCCGGCCTCCACCGACACCGGGGCCTCCGACATCGCGGCCTTGGCCTGCATGGCCATGGCGCGCGGATAGGGCTGAACGCCGCCCTGATCGGTCGAGCTGATGGTGATTTCCCGCAAGGTGTAGCCGGTGAATCCAAAGCCTTTGCTCACCGCATCGGCCTGGGTCTTGAAGCGCGCGATGGCCAGCGCCTGCACGTCGGCTTGCAGCTTTTGCTGCGCCTCGCGTGACAGGGAAAAGCCAACGTTACCCATGGTGAGGGTCTGGATCTTGCCGGCCGTGGCGCTGATGCGGGCGAAATCGCGGCCTTCGATCACCAGCTCGACCGAACCCTGCCAGCCGCTGATCCTGCCGCCCGGGGTGTAGCGCGGATACAGCGAAAACTGGCCGGTTCGCACCTCCAGTTGCGGAGGCTGGGCCGCCAGCTTGGCCACCGCCAGGGCGGCGTCCAGCGCCACTTTCAGCTGGTTCTGCACCGTGGCCGCATCCGGGCCTTCCTTGATGGTGTTCAGGCTCATCGAGAGCCAGTCCTGCGGCACCTCCAGGAAACCACTGGCCGAGATGTTGACGATGTTGGAGGGCGCGGGTGCCACTGGCACGACTTGCGCGGCAACGATGCCGCTGTGGCTGGCGGCGGTCAAGGCCAGAACGGTGAGTGAGCGGACAACAGCGCGCGCGAACGACGGAGGCGAACAGAACGTGGTCAAACTGCTGGGCATTGCTTATTTTCTGGGGACGTCGTACAGGGACTGACTGCTCAACTGCTCACGCAGCCGCTGCCGCTCTTGCACCGACAGGCGATAGCGTTTGTCTTCTTTGGTTTCACTGAAAGGCTGGCGCAGCACATCCCGCAGGCCGCTGTTGCTGCGCGGTTCGGCGGAATCGGCGGAGATCGGCAGCAACACCGCAGGCGGTGCGTCAGAAGGCAGCGGATGAGCGACTCGATCCGCCGCCACGCCGAGCGATGGCGACAAGACCAGCAACAAATACCCGGTGGACAAATGCAGTTTCATGATGGGGTTGAGTATGCACACGCGGCAGATTGTGTGTGTAGGCCCCCGGTAACGGAGCAGCCACCTGCGGCAACATTTGTAACACCCTGTCAAAGGGGGAAAAATTGAGCGATGACAAGGACTTGGCGCTGCCACAATCGAGTTTGTTACATTTTCGGAGAGTTGCTGCCATGCCACAAGCCCACACCCGCCCCAACAAGATTCTGGTCGTGGACGACGATGTCCGCATCCGCGATCTGCTGCGCCGCTACCTGATGCAGGAAGGCTTTGAAGTGATGCTGGCCGAGGACGGCAAGGCACTGAACCGGGTGCTGCAACGCGACTCGGTGGACCTGATCGTGCTGGACCTGATGATGCCCGGCGAAGACGGCCTGTCGATCTGCCGCCGCCTGCGCGCCAACGGCGACCGCACACCCATCATCATGCTCACCGCCAAGAGCGAAGACGTGGACCGCATCGTGGGCCTGGAAGTGGGTGCCGACGATTACCTGGGCAAGCCCTTCAACCCGCGCGAGCTGCTGGCCCGGATTCATGCCGTGCTGCGCCGTCGCCCTCCCACCGAAGTGCCGGGGGCCCCGTCACAAGACGCCGAGATGGTGAACTTCGGACCGTTCGAGTTCGATCTCAGCCTGCGCACGCTGCGCAAGGATGGGGTGGACCTGCCACTGACCACGGGCGAATTTGCCATGCTCAAAGCCCTGGTGCGCCACCCGCGCCAGCCGCTGTCGCGCGAAAAGCTGGCGCAGCTGGCCCGCGGCCGCGAGTTCGAACCGTTTGACCGCAGCCTGGACGTGCAGGTCTCGCGCCTGCGCAAGCTGATCGAAGAAGACGCCGCTTCGCCGCGCTACCTGCAGAC
>PNMN01000007.1 GCA_013823655.1 Comamonadaceae bacterium
GGGCTGCACTGAGGCGACTGCCGCGGCCCCGAAACGCTCACGCCGCCTGGGGCTGGCGGCGGCTCAGGTCGCCCACACCGGCCAGCAGGCCAGCAATGGCAATGTCTTCGTCCAGCACTACCAGCACCAGCACCAGGCCACCAGCCGTGGTCTGTCCCTGGCCACGCTCTACACCCGCGAAGAAGCCCCGGCCCGCCCGCGCCGCAAATCGTCCGAATGTCGTTCAAGAATTCCATTAAAAACAACCATTCAGGATGAACGGCTTGAGCGGCTGAGAGCCTGCGGTTTCTTCCAGCGGCGCTGCGGTAGTAAGATTTCAACACCTTGCGCCCGGAGTCCTCCATGTCCAACGTTTCCGTCAAGCTCGACGACGCCACCCACCAGCGCCTCAAGGCCATCGCCAAGCGCGAAGGCGTGGCGCCCCATGCGCTCATGGTGCAAGCCATCGGCGGTGAACTCGACCGCATCGAAGAACGGCAGAGCTTTGTCGAACGCGCCCGCCAATCGCTGGCGGGCGCCGAGGCGGGTGCCCCGGTGTACGACGGCCCTGCCTACGCGGCTTACCTGAGAGAGCGCTTGCGCGCCTCGCTGAGCGGCGAAAAACCCACCGTCAAAAAGCCCAAAACCACCACCTTGGCAGAGCCGAAAGGGCGGACGAAAGCCCGTTCATGACACGCTGGAAGCTCACCGAAGAAGCCTCTGCCGATCTGGAACGGCTGACCGACTTCTTGGGTGCGTCCGCGCCCGACGCGGCCCTGGAGACGGTGGACATCATCCTTGACGGTCTGCACATCCTTGGCAGCCACCCGCTGGTGGGTCGCCCTCTGGCCCATGGCCTGCGCGAGCTGGTGATTTCACGCGGACGCACCGGCTACCTGGCGCTGTACCGCTACGACGCGCAGGCCGATCTGGCGCTGGTGCTGGCCGTGCGCCACCAGCGTGAGAGCAACTACCACTGAGGCCACCACGCCACCACCAGCGGGCGGTGGCCCCAGCCCAGCACCGCCAGCGGGCCAGTCGGCGCACCCTTGCGCACGCAGCGCCACAAAACATCTCCGGGCTGGGCATCGCGCTGCACCGCCTCACGCACCACAGCGGGTACTTCCGGATCATCCAGTGCGACCGGGCGGTCCTCCTCAAGAAGAACTGGTGAACCATGGGCTTTGAGCATCTTCAAGTCCGGATGGGGCATCAATGGCTTGAGTTGGTCACACGTCATCAGGGTTTCTCAATCGAACAAGGCGGCCTTGGCGGTGACCTTTGCCACCTCAATCACCAAATCGACCGTCATGTCCAACCCCTTCTTCCTGAAGGTGTCTTGAACACGGCGCCAGATCGTTTCGTTCCGAATACTGTCCAGGACGTCATGTCCCCTGTGGGTCATCGCGCGGGCGAGGGCAACTCGAATAGCACCGTCCCCTGAACGCGACTCCTGAATGTTCGCTGTGATCAGCCCCATCTCATCCATAAGACGCATGTTGTACGCAACTTCTTGCTCGGCATACGCGGGGCCAAAGGAATTGGCATTGACAACCGGATTCGCTCTGCTGTCTTCCTCCAAGCGCAACAAGACGGCACGAAAGATGTCCCAGTCTCTCTTCATAGTTTTCCTCCTTCGGTTGATCAGCGTTTTCCAGCCCGCTGCAGGTTCAGCGCCAGCAGGCGGGCCAGGATCTCGTCGTCGCTGGTCTGCGGCGTGACGTCGGTCCAGCCGTAGGCGGCGGCCACCGCCGCGTCCAGCGCTTGGTGCGCCATGGCCAGCCAGGCCGGGCGCTGGTTGTAGAGGTGGGTCAGCGTGCGTTTCTGCAGCGCCTTGGCGTCGGCCTCGCTCAGGCCGCTCTGGGCACGGTGCGGTCGGGGTAGGGGCTGCGCTCCAGGCCGAGCGGCACCACCTCGGGCACGCGCTGTGTCCACTCCGGCGGGTTGAGCCAGTTGTCGCGCAGCGTGTTCAGCCGCGCTGCCGCCTCGGCGATGCGGGTGGCGTGGGCTTTGACTCCCTCGCCCCTCTGGGGAGAGGGCTGGGGTGAGGGGCCCGCGTCCAAACCCGCCGGGATCAGCGCGCCGTGCGCCGAGCCGGGCACCGCCTCGGTCTGCTGGTGCGCGGTGTCGGCCGGCGTGAGGCCTTCGGGGAAGGGGAAGGTTTCGAAGCAGGTGGTGGGGGTGTAGCGTGGCCGGTCTTCGAGCGAGGTGCCCATGCGCAGCGACCACAGTTCGTGGAAGCGCGAGTGCAGGATGCCGAAGGTGGTGTCGTCGGCGCGGGAAAACACAACAAGGTTCTTGTCAGGCAAAACCGGGGGCTTCAACCACACAAAGACCCGGTGCTTTGCGACTTCCAATGTGACAGCGTAGCGAGGAATCTGCCCTATGCGCCCACGCATTTCTGGACGCGGCCGCCACAAGCGCCACCAGTCGCGGCGCAAGGCTTCGACAGAATTTGCCACCCGAACTGGCTTGATTTCTGAAACGGCGTAAGCGAACGGCGCTTCAAACAGTGCAGCTTCGGCTTCCGTCATGACCCAACCGAAGTCAACGATCCACATGTCACGACATTGGCGCACCACATCCAATCCGTTGCGGTATGGAGCGAGCACATCCGAGTTGCGGCGCCCGTTTGGATTGGCAGGCAATGCAAGCCATTCGCGAACCATGGCCCCAGGCACATCAAAAGGTCCTGTTTTCTGGATGCCATTGAAGGCGGTCATCGCGTTCTGCTGTTGAACGCGCGCTGCTGTAACAGACAGGGCCACCCCATTGGCTTCCATTGCCTCGGTCAGATCGGCGGAGATAGCGGTGACAGGTTTTCCATCCAGTTGGGCTTGCTCGTCAACTCCACCAAACGCCACCAGCGACACGCGCACCGCCGCGCCTTCGTTCACCCAGGGTTCGTCACTCCAAGCCTCAAAAATGCGCGCGCTGGCCTCAATCGCGTCCAGCACCTTGCGGTTGGCTCCGCCGCGAATCGAGTTGGTGGCCACCAGCCCGGCGGCGGTGAGCTGGCCGTTGGCGATCTGCTGGCGGGCCTTCTCAAACCAGTAGCACACCAGGTCGGCGCCACCGGGCACGCGACCTTCGTAGGTCTTGCGCAGGGTCTCGGTGTAGCTGTCGCCCAGCTCGGCACGCATCTTCTTGTCGCCCAGAAACGGCGGGTTGCCCACCACCGCGTCGGCGCGTGGCCAGGGTGCTTCGGTGGCGTTGTTGCTGGCGGTGCCCCTCACCCCGGCCCGCTCCCCAGAGGGGCGAGGGAGTGAATGCCCCTCGTCGGCTGCAGGGCGAGGGTGCCAGGACAGCAGGGCATCGCGGCATTCGATGTGGTCCAGCGGCTCCAGCACCGGGTTGGTCTTGAACGGATAGCCGTGGTCCAGCCGCCACTGCAGTTCGCCGATCCACACCGTCACCCGCGCCAGCTCGGCGGCGTATTCGTTCAGCTCGATGCCCAGCACGTTGGCCGGGCCGGTGGCCAGCTCCACCTGCCGGTCCAGGCCCAGCGCCTCGGCCTCGGTGTTCACCAGGTGCTCCACGTCTTTCAGGCACTTGAGCGCGAGGTAGAGAAAGTTGCCGCTGCCGCAGGCCGGGTCGAGCACGCGGTAGGCCGCGAGGCGCTGCAGAAAACCGATGTGCAGGGCGAGCGCGTCGCGCCAGGCTTTGTCGTCGCGCTTTTTGCTCTTGTGCAGCCGCGCGGCGATCTGCTCTTTGGCCGCCGCCCACTCGCGCAGCAGCGGCCGGCGGATCACCGGGTCGATGATGCGTTCGATGGTGGCCGGGTCGGTGTAGTGGGCGCCGAGCTGGCTGCGCTTGCCCGGGTCCAGGCCGCGTTCGAACAGGGTGCCGAAGATGGAGACGTCGATGGCGCTCCAGTTCTTGGCGGCGGCGTTGCGCAACTCGCTCACGTCCAGCACGTCGAGCACCGGCACGCCGATGGTCTGGAACAGGCCGCCGTTGAACCAGGGCACGTCGTCCACGCCGAACAGGCCGCCGTCTTTCATGGCCTGGAACAGGTTCGCCAGGTTCTGGCCCAGGCGCTCGGGCGTGAGGTGGCGGTTGTTGATCAGGCGGTCGAACAGTTTGCCGGGCAGCAGGCCGACGTCTTCGGCGAAGCAGCAGAACAGGCACTGGGTGAGGAAGTGCGCCACCGCGTCCGGCCCGTTGCCGCGCTGGCGCAGGCGTTCGGCCAGGGTGGCGAAGCTGCGCGCGGCGGCTTCGGTGATGTCGCGGTTGGTGGTGCGGGGCTTGAAGCGCTCGGGCGCGGTCCACACGCGCCTGAGCAGTTCGCGCTGCTCGTGCTGCTCCAGCCCGGCCAGGGCGATGTCGTGCCGCTCGCTGGGGTGGCCGTTGAACTGGGTGTGGATGCGGATGGTGAGGCGGTCGCACACCACCAGCAGGGGCGGGTTGTCGAGCGCCAGGGTGTAGCCCAGCAGCTGGCGCAGCGCGGCGTCGAGGTTCTTGCCGGGGGCTTTGTTTTCCCAGGCGAAGGCGCCGCGTTTGAACACGTCGGCATAGCCGCTGGCCTGACCGGCCACGCGGCCACCCTGCTCGAACAGGTAACCCGGTTCGCTGCCCGGGCGCGGCACGCCCAGCAGGTCGCACAGGTCGATGAAGTGGCTCTGCGCGCCCTGCTCTTCGTTGAGGTGAAAGGCCGGCCCCCCTGGCCCCCATTTGGCGATGAATGCTTGCGGCGTCATGTGCTGTTCTTCTGTGAATGGCGTCGCGGGGCATGGTAGCAGTGGCCCCGGCGCGGCCCGCTGCGGTCCGATGGACAATCCGGGTTGATTCGACTTTGAAAGCCTGTGGTGGAAATTGCCTTGTTGTGGGCCTTGTGTGCGGTCTTGATTCTGCTGGGCCTGGCGGGCACGGTGCTGCCGGTGTTGCCGGGCACGGTGCTGGTGTGGGGCGGCATTGTGCTGGGGGCCTGGATCGACGACTTCACGCGGGTGGAAACGAGCACGGTGGTGGTGATCAGCGTGCTGGCGGTGCTGGCCTGGGGGCTGGACTATGTGGCCGGGCTCATGGGCGCCCAAAAAGCCGGTGCCAGCAAACAGGCGCTGCTGGGCGCGGCGCTGGGCACGGTGCTGGGGCTGTTCATGGGCCTGGTGGGCGTGCTGTTCATGCCGCTGGTGGGTGCCGCCGTGGGCGAGTACCTGGCCCGCAAAGAGCAGACGCGGGCGATCCGGGTCGGGCTGGCCACCTGGGTCGGGATCATGCTGGGGCTGATCGCCAAGGTGGTGCTGGCGTTCGTCATGGTGGGTGTTTTTATGGTGGCTTTGCTGATCTGACAGGCTGCTGGCGCTCGGGCTGCACGGTGGTCACCGCTTTGCGGGCGAAGCGCTGCGCGTCGCGCACAAAGTCCCATTGTTCGATCTGGCAAGCGGGCTCCGCCTGGCCCCAGCGCAGGATGTTCACCGAGTTGGGCACGCCGGGGCGGGTGCGCGTCGAGACGGCGGTGCCGGCCTGCACCACCCACAGGGGCCGCGCCAGCCCGTGCAGCGCCAGCGTGAAGGGCAGATGGATGTGGCCGCCCAGCACCAGGTCGGCGCCGGCGGCCGACCAGGCCCGCGCGGCTTCACCGCAGCCGCGCAACAGGTTGGGCCGATCCCCGGCCCGGGTCACGGCCACCGGCTGGTGCACCACCACCACGCGCAATTGCGCTGGGCTGGCTGCGCCGAGCAGACCGGCCACACGCTCGATCTGCGCCGTGGACACTTCACCGTTTTTGTGGCGCCAGGCGCGGGTGGTGTTGACGCCGATCACCAGCCAGTCGTGCGACGAGTGCACGGGTTCCAGATCGGCTCCGAACGCCTTGGCATAGCGCGCGTACGGGCGCGTCAGCCGCGCCCACAGGTCGAACAGCGCAATGTCGTGGTTGCCGGGGATGGCCAGCAGCGGTGCGCCCAGTCGCTCGGTCAGGGCCTTGGCGGCGCGAAACTGGGCCGGTCGGGCGCGCTGGGTGATGTCACCCGAGAGCACCACCACGTCGGGCCGCTGCTGCGTGGCCAGCGCGACCAGGGCTTCCACCACCGCAGGCTGTTCGGTGCCGAAATGGGTGTCGGAAATCTGCAGCAGCACGCTCACTGGAGCACCTTCGCCCTGCGGTGCGAGCTCATGCCTCAGCCTCTGTGGCGCCTTGCACGCCCGCGGCACCCGGGGCCTGAAGCAGGTACAGGGGTTTGTCGAGCACCCGAATGTCGATGGGCGAGCGCATGTGTGCCACTTCACCGTCGAACGCCACCACGACCTCTTTGCGGCCGGGGAGCAGGGTGGGCCGGACCACCATGTGCTGGAACTCAAAGCCTTCCACGCCGGCCGCTTCGCCCAGCCGGCCCATGGCGCCGTGCAGCATCAGCCCGATCATGGACAGCGTGCCGATGGGGCGCAGCATCAGCGCGGCCAAGCTGCCGTGGCCGGGCGTGCCGACCAGGGTGTCTTCGGGGTTGGCGCCGAACTGCTGCAGCTGCAGCCGGTTGTTGCCGACGAACAGCGTCAGGGTCTGCACGTCGCGCACCTGGTCGCCCATCTCGATGTGCAGGTGCAGCCGGCGTTGCGCGCGCAGCAGGGTGGCACAGGCGGCCACGAAAGCCACCCAGCGGCTGCGGCCAAAGCGCGCTTTGTAGGCCTCGCGGTCCCGCAGCAGCTCGGGGTAGATGCCCAGGCTGGCGTTGACCAGGAACACCCGCTCGTTGATGCTGGCCACCTGCACCGGCAGCGGTTGCGCGTCCAGCAGCCAGTGCGCCGCAGCGACCGGGTCGGTGGGGATGCCGTGGGTGCGTGCGAAGTAGTTGAAGGTGCCGTAGGGAATGACGCCCATGGGGCAGCCGGCGGCGTGCGCGGCCTGCGCCACCGTGTTGAGGCTGCCGTCACCACCGACCGCGACCACCGCCGAACCGCTGGCCAGCGCCGCCGCTGCGGCCTCGGTGGCCACCCGCTGCAGCTCGGCAGGTTCGCACGCCAGCAGCTCGCCCTTTCGCCCGCGCGCGGCCAGCGCCGACTCGATCACGGCGCGCTTGGCACCGATGTCGAGGGCGCCCGCAGAGGCGTTGATCACGAACAGCAGCGCCGCCGCCGGGTCCAGGCGCGGGGCCAGGGCGTGCCCGGGTTGGGCGGCGTCAGTCATGCCGCAGCAGATCGCCAAAGACGGTGTGCTCGCCGTCCCGGCGATCCGCGCCCGGGGCGTCGTACAGCACCAGCCAGCGGGGCTTGCCGCCCGCCATCGCGGGTGGCAGGTCACAGATCGCCTCGGCGCGGTTGGTGCCGCGCCCGTGGGGCAGCGAGACCGATTCGGTCAGCGCGGCTTCGAAGCACACCGCTTCGCGGTTGGCTTTCAACAAGGGTTTGGCGAGCGGCCATTTGAAGACGCGGATGTCGCCGTTGAGCACCATCGTCGGGCCGGCCAGGATGTAAAGATCGTCGCCGGAGAAATGCAGGTCGCGCACGCCCAGGCCGTCGAGCTGCAGGAAGTGCTTGCGCAGCAGCGCCCCGCTGTCGTCCAGGGGCACCAGCCGCAGTTCATCGCCGCGCGCCTCGACCGCGATTTCGAGCAGCGCCGACCAGCCCCGCAGCACCGGGCCGCGCAGGCCGAGCAGCAGCCGCTGCCCGTCCACCGCCAGGCCTTCGATGTCAAAGCCGTTGTCCTTGCCCGGGATCGCCATGTAGGGCCCGAAGTGGGGGTCGTCGGCGAGCAAGCGGGTAAGCTGG
This sequence comes from Comamonadaceae bacterium, assembly GCA_013823655.1. Classification (GTDB taxonomy): domain Bacteria; phylum Pseudomonadota; class Gammaproteobacteria; order Burkholderiales; family Burkholderiaceae_C; genus Hydrogenophaga. The sequence goes on from PNMN01000007.1 coordinate 7,687, forward strand.
TTGGATGCGGCATCGCCCTTGAGCCGCAGCGCGCGCCGACCGTCCTGAGCCTGTCGCACCAGGCAAGGCTCGCCCTGGGCATCGGTTTCGATCGGCAGGCACGCCAGCAGGCGGCGGTTGCCGTCGAGCGACACCTTGGCCAGCCGCTTGGCGTTGTCGGCGTGGCTGCGGTCGGGCTTGGCGTTCTTGCGCTTGAGGCCGTGCGAGCCAACCACCCAGAGGTAGCCATCGGCCACCGCCATGCCTTCCAGGTCGGCCTCTTCATCGGCGGTGCCGGGCAAGTCCAGCAGGTCGGCCAGCGGGAAATCGCGGGCTTGGCCAAAACGCAAAACCTCTTGCCCCACCGCGTCGAGCCGACGCAGCCGGTCCAGGCCGCAGGCTTCGTCGCCCGCGACCCAGAGCCAGTCGCCGGTGAAGGCCGCGCCCGACAAGTTGGTTTGAACCAGGGAGTCGGCTTCGAACTCCAGTCGAACGGCGTTCGCGCTGCGGGTGTTGGGCATGGTGTGTTTTCCTCAGGTGGCAGTGCCACGATCTTAGGGGCTTCGCCTGAGGCTGAGCCCGGGGCTTGTTGCGCTGCATCAAGGCGCTTGTCAGCTTTCGGGTCTAGTGTGGTGTTGTGCTCTTGATGGAACAAAATAAAACCGATGGATTTTTGATCCTGATTAGGCGCAAACCACAGCCATAGTTCCACTATGGCGCGGATTTGCAACGACATCAGGGACAAAAAGACGCGGTTTTATGTTCCAGATAGTGCGCAACACCACACTGGATTGACACTTGTCCATCGGCACGGGCGGCGCGGGCGCGCAGTCGCCTGGCCGCGAACCACCGCCCGAGGAGACTCCAAGACATGCTGTGCGCCTACATCACCCACGCCGACTGCGCCCGCCACGAGATGGGTGCGCACCATCCGGAATGCCCGGAGCGCCTGGGTGCGATCAACGACCACCTGCTGGTCAAGGGTCTGCTGGATTACATGATCCCTTATGACGCGCCGCTGGCCACTGAAGAGCAGCTGGGGCGTGCCCACGCCTCGCTCTATGTGCGCGAGCTGTTCGCCATGGCACCGACCGAAGGCACCCGGCAGGTGGACCCGGACACCTGCATGAACCCCTGGACGCTGCCGGCCGCGCTGCGCGCCGCCGGGGCTGTTGTGGAAGCGACGGATCTGGTGATCGCAGGCAAAGCCCGCACCGCCTTTTGCAGCGTGCGCCCGCCCGGCCACCACGCCGAGCGTTCTGCGGCCATGGGCTTTTGCTTCTTCAACAACGTGGCCGTGGGCATGCGCCACGCGCTGGACGTGCACGGCCTGCAGCGCGTGGCCCTGATCGACTTCGATGTGCACCACGGCAACGGCAGCGAAGACATCTTGCGCGGCGACGAGCGCGTGCTGATGTGCTCGATCTTTGAAAAAGGCCTGTACCCCTTCAACGGTGAAAGCGCCGTGGGACCGAACATGGTCAACGTCGGCCTGCCCAGCCGCAGCGGCAGCGACGCCTTTCGCGCCGCCGTCACCGAACACTGGCTCCCGGCGCTGGATGCTTTCCGGCCCGAGCTGATCTACATCTCGGCCGGCTTTGACGCCCACCGCGAAGACGACATGGGCAACCTGGGCCTGGTCGAGGCCGACTACGCCTGGGTCACACAAGCATTGATGAAGGTGGCCAAACAACACAGCCAGGGCCGCGTGATCTCCTGCCTGGAGGGCGGCTACGTGCTCAGCCCGCTGGCGCGCAGCGTGGCCGCCCATGTGCGCGTGCTGATCGGCGCCGATTGAACAACCCCCCTGCGCCGCTTCGCGTCTTCCCCCCGGGGGGACCACGCCCTTGGACCGGCAGAGCCGGATCTTCGGCGTGTGCTGATGGGGTCACGTGCGCCGAGCAGAACCGTTGATTCCATTTCCAAATCATTTGTGTCTAGGCGCGAAGCCGCCGACAGTGCTACAGCACGGCAAGGCGAAGCAACAACGACACGGATGATTTGGAAATGGAATGACAACTGAAAACCTCATGGACAAACACTACCTCACCCCACTGTTTCAACCCGAAACCATCGCCGTCTTCAGCGGCAAGGACCGCCCCGAGCGCCAGACGCCGCAGGCCCTGGCGCTGGTGGAAGCACTGACCGCGCAGCGCTTCACCGGCCAGCTGGTGTTCCTGGACATCCACACCACCGGCACCCTGGGTGACCTGGCGCAGACGCGGGCCGACCTGGCCATCATCGCCCTGCCGCCGGGTGAAGCCATCGCCGCGCTGGAAGTGGCTGGGCGCATCAAGTGCAAGGCGGCCCTGGTGGTGGGCAGCGGCACACCGGCGGCCGATGCCGCCGAGATGCACCGCGTGGCGCAGCGCCACGGCATGCACCTGCTCGGCCCCAACAGCCTGGGCCTGCAGCGCCCGAAAAGCCAGCTCAACGCCAGCGTGGCGGGGCCGCTGGCCGCCGCCGGGCCGCTGGCCCTGGTGTCGCAGTCGGGCGCGCTCACCACCTCCATCCTCGACTGGGCGAGCCAGAACGCGGTGGGCTTCTCCACCGTGGTCTCTCTTGGTCCCAACACCAGTGTGGACATTGCCCAGGTGCTGGACTTCCTGGCCTCGGATGGCCAGACCCACAGCATCGTGGTCTACATGGAAGGCATCTCCAGCGCGCGCCGCTTCATGAGCGCGCTGCGCGCCGCAGCCAATGCCAAACCGGTGATCGTGCTGAAAGCAGGCCGCAAAACCGCCGGCAACAAGGCCGCGCAGACGCACAGCGGCGCCATCGTGGGCAGCGACGACGTGTTCGACGCCGCGCTGCGCCGCGCCGGCGCGGTGCGCGTGCGGTCTTTCGTCGAGCTGTTCTCGGCCTCCAAATGCCTGGCCTCGCGCTACCGCCCGGTGGGCAAACGCCTGGCCATCGTCACCAACGGCGGCGGCCCCGGTGTGCTGGCGGCCGACTGGGTGAGCGAGATCGAGCTCGAACTCGGCCAGCTCTCAGCCGAGACTGCGGCCGCGCTCAAAGCCAAACTGCCGCCCCTGGCAACGCTGTGCGACCTGATCGACCTGTCGGAAGAGGCCAGCGCCGAGCACTACCGCGCCGCCATCGACGCCGCCGGGCACGACAAGGCGGTGGACGGTGTGCTGGTGGTGCATTCGCCCAAGACCGGCATCAACGGGGCCGACGTGGCCCGCGTCATGGCCGATCTGAAAGGCCGCCTGAGCAAACCGCTGCTGTGCTGCTGGATGGGGGATGCCTCGGTGGCTGAGGCGCGCACGGTGCTGGCCCAGGCCAACATCCCGAGCTTTCGCACCCCCGAGGCCGCCGTGGGCGCCTTCGGCAACATCGCCAGCTTTTATCAGAACCAGTTGCTGCTGCAGCAGACGCCGCCGCCGCTGTCCACCCTGGGCAAGCCCGACATCGAGGGCGCGCGCCTGCTGATCGAGAACGTGCTGGCCGAGCGCCGCCATGTCCTGACCGAAATGGAGTCCAAGGCCCTGCTCTCGGCGTTCCACATCCCGGTCACGCAAACCATCCTGGCGCGCTCGTCCAACGAAGCCATGATGATCGCCACCCAGCTCGGTTTCCCGGTGGCGCTGAAGATCGATTCACCCGACATCAGCCACAAGAGCGATGTCAACGGCGTGGCGCTCAACGTGCTGAACGCCACCGCCGTGCGCGACATCTACAACACCATGATCCAGTCGGTCAGCAGGCTGCAGCCGGGTGCGCGCATCAACGGCGTGACGATCCAGAAAATGGCCAGCAACAAGCGCGGGCGCGAAATCTACATCGGCCTGAAGACCGACGACCCGTTCGGCCCGGTGATCGCCTTCGGGGCCGGCGGCACCATGATCGAACTGATCAACGACCGCGCCATGGAACTGCCGCCGCTCAACCAGTTCCTGGCACGCCGCCTGATCGAGCGCTCGCGCGTGGCTGTGACCCTGGGCGAATGGCGCGGCGCCAGCGCGGTGGACCGCGACGCGCTGGAACACGTGCTGCTGCGCGTGTCGGAAATGGTGTGTGAGCTGCCGCAGCTGCGCGAGATGGACATCAACCCCATCATCGTGGACGAGGCCGGCGCGGTGGCGGTGGACGCGCGCATCGTGATTGAAAGCGCACCGGCCACGGCGCGCAACTACGCGCACCTGGCCATCCTGCCCTACCCGGCGCGCTACGAGCAGGTCTGGCCACTGCGCGGCGGCGGCGAATACACCATCCGTCCGATCCACCCGGACGACGCCCAGATGCTGCAAGAACTGATGCGCAGCCTCTCGGACGAAAGCCGCTACTTCCGCTTCGTGTCATCGACCAAGGAACATTCTCCGGCCATGCTCTCGCGCCTGACCCTGATCGACTACGACCGCGAGATGGCGCTGGTGGCGATCCACCGCACCCGGCACGACGGCCCGGACGGCGAAGCGGTGGAGACCGAGCGCATCGTCGGTGTGTCGCGCTACATCACCAACCCCGATAAAACGAGCTGCGAATTCTCGCTCGTGGTGGCCGACGATTTCAGCGGCAAGGGCCTGGGTTCGCGCCTGATGCTCAGCATCATGGAAGAAGCGCGCGACAAAGGCCTGACCGAGATCGAAGGCCTGGTGCTGGCCAGCAACCCCGGCATGCTCAAGCTCATGAAAGGCCTGGGCTACGACATCAAGCCCTTTGCCGACGACCCGGACTTCAAACTGGTGACGCACGCGCTCTGAACCCGGTTCAGACCGGGTTTTCAAGCGCACCGCCCGGTTTTCCGGGCGGTTTTTTTTCAGCGCTCTTGTTCTTCTACTTCTTTATTTTTAAATAGCAGTAGTAGTAGAGGTCGGCCGCTGGTGTGGACAAGCCGCTTTTTTCCAGGCAGATCAAGCACTTGGCACCGGCACAAGGGTGTGCAGAGACCCCGGCTGCCGCTGTCTGCGAACGGGGATAAATGCACAAACCCCCATTCTTCTGTGGATAACCAGGTGGTTATTGAAATCTTATCAACAGGGTTGTGGGGAACCCATTTCCAGGCATCCATGCAGACGGCTCGGTCCGGCCACCAGAGGTCGGCGAACGGGGTGATTTTTTTACCGATGAATAAAAAAAGCGTTCACCGATCCGGAATAAATCTGTCGGGTGAGCGTTGTCCACTCACATGCCCCGCGCCGACCAGCGCCCGGCGGGCGGTTCAGGGATGGGTGGGTGCCGGGTTGAAGAGGGCTGTTGATCCAGCCGAGCGTTGTCATGAAAAAAAAGGTTCTTCGCGTTTTCCGACGCCTGTGGCACCGCCACGCGGGGCTTGTTGTGGCGGTGATCGGTGCCAGCCTGCTCGGCTGGAGCCTGACGGCTGGATGGGGGCGCGGGCTGCCAACAAGCGGTGACTGGTCGTCTTTGCTGTCCGGGTGGGGGGTGTTTTTTCTGCCCTTTGTGCTGGCCGGACTGGCCATCGACCTGGGCCGGTGGCGCATGCGGGTGCAGCAAAACCGGGAACGGCAGCGGATTTTTCAGTTCCTGAACGCCGAGAGGATCGACGTTCAAACCCGCCTGCTGCAGGAACTGCTGACGCTGCGGGAAATGCTGCTGCAACGGGGCCACTTTGACAGCCCGGTGACCCATTGCCTGGACACACTGATCGTGGATCAGCACCGCCATCTGTCGAGCTTGCGCCAGCGAGCCAGTGACAGCGACCTCATGGCCCCGCTGCTGACCGCGGCCTATGCCCAGGACTTCGGGAAGACGACGTGGACAGCGACGCTGGAAGGGGAATTTCACAAGCGCCGCAGCGACTGGTAGGCCTGCTGCACACCAAGTAAGGGCCTAAAGGCTAAAGGCCCAATGTCCTCTCCGGGGAACCGGCACCGCGTGACGTCTGCAGGTTTTGTTGAACCTAGAAACCGCAGTTGGACGGACCCGAGTGGGCTGCCCGGGAGTGGGCTGGCAAGGCGCGACGACGCAGCGGGCTCCTGCCCGCAAGGAGAAGCAACGCCGCCAGCGCGCTCCCGGGCGGCTCAATCGGGTCTGTAGCGCCCTCACCCATCGGGTGCGCCTCTTCGTGGCCAGTTTTTTCAGTGTTCATGGGCATTTCCAGCGGACAGAGCGCGGTCAACTGCGGTTTCTAGGTTGAATACTGGTCTAGGCCAGTATTCAACAAAAATACACCAATACCAGTTTTTTGACTTTATTGGTTTTAGCCAGTACATTGCGGTTTCCAGCTGTTGCACCGCCATGGACTACGCGATTCATCTCCCGACACAACTGCGTGAGCACCTGCGCGCGCTCAGGAAGGCGCGTGGCCTGACGCAGGCCGCTCTGGGGCAGTTGCTCGGTGTTGGCCAGGCCAGAGTGGCTGAAATCGAGCACAACCCCGGCGTTGTGAGCATCGACCAGTTGATGCGCGTGCTGTCGGCGCTGCAGACATCCCTGGTGCTTCGGGACGAGGCTGTGCCAGCAGAACGCAGCCCCTTGGGCAGGGTGAACATGGGCCAGGAGGTGCCGTCTAAAAGCCCCCAGCAGGCACGACCCCTGACGGGGAAAAACAGGCAGCAGCCGACATCGGTTCCAGCAGCCTGTCGGGCTTGGGGCGCCGAAACGGCGCTCGCAGGACAAACGCTCCACGACGCCAATCCAACCACCGATGTCGCGCCGACTTCCAGGCGCAACGTCATCATCCGCCCCAAAAAAGGCTCCTGGTGATGGCGGCGCTCAACGCCTGGATGAACGGCGAGTGGGTCGGAGCGTGGCACGCCCATCGTGGCACCCACAGCTTCACCTATACCCCCACCTGGCTGGCATCCGAGAAGTCACGTCCGCTGTCGCTGTCGCTGCCGCTCACCCGCACGCTGGAGATCAAGGGCAACGTGGTCGCGAACTATTTCGACAACCTCCTGCCTGACAACGACCGGATCCGGGAGCGCATCGGCAGACGCTTCAAGACGAAGACGCTCGATGCCTTCGCCCTGCTGGAAGCGATGGGCCGCGATTGTGTGGGTGCCGTGCAGTTGCTGCCCGAAGGAACCACCCCCGACGGCTGGGACCGCGTCGCGTGTGAGCCACTGACCGCGACCGAGGTCGCGGACGTCTTGCACGCCGTCCCGGCCGACCCACGAACCCGCCCCGGCGACGAAGCGTCGGCCTGGCGGATCTCCCTGGCCGGCGCCCAGGAGAAAACCGCCTTCACCCGGGTGAACGGTCAATGGTGCCGCCCGCTTGGCGCCACCCCCAGCACGCACATCTTCAAACTTCCCCTCGGGGTCATCGCCAACACGAGCCGGGTGGAGATGTTCGACTCGGTGGAGAACGAATGGGTGTGCGCCCAGATCATCGAGGCGCTGGGACTGCCCGTGGCACGGACCGAGATGGCCAGTTTCGGTGACCAGCGTGCATTGATCGTCGAGCGGTTCGACCGCGAGTGGATGGATGACGGGAAGTGGATCGCCCGGCTGCCCCAGGAAGACTTTTGTCAGGCGCTGGGTCAGTCTCCGCGCATGAAATACGAAGAGGATGGCGGCCCCACCCTGGCCGCAGGACTCCAGTTGCTGTCCGGGAGCACGGACGCCACCACGGACCGACTCGCCTTCCTGCTCACGCAGCTGGTTTTCTGGCTCATGGCGGCGCCCGACGGGCACGCGAAGAACTTCTCGATTTTCCTGCGTCAAGGCAACGCCTACGACATGACGCCGCTCTACGACGTTCTGTCCGTGTGGCCCTACGTCGGCAGAGGCCGCGGACAAGTCCATCTGCGCGATGTGCGCCTGGCGATGGCGATTCGCGCAAAGAACACCCACCACCACCTGCACACGATCCAGACGCGCCACTGGCACGACCTCGCCATGAAGAACGGTGGGCCAGATGTCTGGCGTGCCATGCGGGAGTGGGTCGGCACCCTTGAACCCGCTTTGTCCGACGTCCAGGCCCATCTGCCGAAGGACTTTCCGGACCGGATCTGGACCCCGATTGCTCAAGGGATGCGAAGCCAGGCGAAGAAGTTTTTGTCGGCAGCCACCACATCCTCATGACCGCTTCACCGGCATTTGGCCGGTGCGCGCAGCAGCCCCCAGCCAAACAGCGGATCCCGCCCTTTTGCGCCCAGATCGACCACCGAGCTTTGCAAAGCGGTCTCGATACCGGCCAGGGGCGTGTCCTGGGACAGCAGCACCGCCACGCTGGCGGTCACGAAGGGTGCGGCAAACGAGGTCCCGGTGCGGTAGGAGCCCTTGCCGTCGGTGGGCACAAACACCGACACGCCCGGTGCCGCCAGGGTGATGTAGGCGCCGCGACTGGCTTTGGCGTACAGGCGCCGCCGCGCGTCCACCGCCGTGACCGCAATGGCCTGCGGGTAGGCCGCCGGGAAGGCCGGGCGAGCGTGTGGGCCGTCGTTGCCGGCCGAGGCCACCACCACCACGCCCTTGCGGGCGGCGGTTTCCAATGAACGCTTGAGCAGCAGGTTGTCTGGGCCCGACACGCTGATGTTGATCACCCGCACCGAGCGCGCGATCAGCCAGTCCATCGCTTCGGCCATGGCCGCGGCCGAGGTGACCAGCGTGCCGTCGCTGCGGGAAAAAAACACGTCGGCGGCCAGCAGCTCGCTGTGGGGCAGCAGACCCGAACCACCATGCCCCTGACCCGCCAGCAGGGCCGCCACGGCGCTGCCGTGGTCGGTATCGGAGGGTTTTTTGCCGCCGTGAAAACTGCGCCGGGTCAGCCGCTCGGACGGCACGCCCGAGCGTTGCGAACTGACGCCGGTGTCGATCATGCCGACCCGGACACGGATTTGGCAGCGCTCGGTCTGATCCTGCGGCCAGGCGATCAGCTGCCGGTCTGCGCAGTGCTGGCCGTTGCAAGGCGCCTGCGCGAGTCGGTAGACGTGGTTGAAATCAAAGCGCCCTGGCGCCACTTCGGCGTCGAGCAGGGCCACCGCCTGCGCCACCGAGAGGCCGGCCGGTGTCGCGAAGCGGGTGTAGCTGATGTCGCTTTGGCTCAGCGAAGCGGACCGGATGATGGAAAACCCGCGCTGCAGCACCTGGTGGATCTGCGACCGGTTCAGTGCGATGCCCAGAACCTCGGCCTGCACGGCATCTGCGCCACCGAGCGGGACAACGGCCATGCTCACCGGTGGCGTGGAATCCGACGAGGCATCGCCGCCGCCAGCGCCGCCAGCGCCAGCGCCAGCGTCGCCGTCATCCCCGTCATCCCCGTCATCCCCGTCATCGCCACCGTCATCGCCACCGTCATCGCCATCCTGAGCCCATGCGATTCCTGGCGCGGCTTCGGATGCAACAAACCAGCTCAGGGGCGCCAGCGCAGGCGTGATGGCCAGCAGCAGGTACAGCGTCAGGATGCGTCCACCCAGGGACGGAGCGTTTCGGTAGGGCATGGCGTCGGACATTGGTGGTGTGTGAAAAAGAAGAACCAGACGCAGGAAACCAGCTTTCCGTGCAGAAAACAGGGCCTATTTGTGACCGATCGGGAATAGGACCGGCCGAGCTGCGTTGTTGACGGTGTACCCACTTTCAAGAAAGTTTATATGTACCTTTTGACCCAAAACCTGTTTCAACCGGTGTGCAAATGGGGCGTGGCGCTGGTGGCCATCGGGACGCTGACGGCCTGCAGCCACATGCCGCAGTCCTTTCAACCCGGTCGCCAATTGAAGGCGAACGAGGTGAGGCAACTTTTTACCGATCAAACCGTCACGTCGAAAAACCTGTCCACCGGCGTGGTGTCGGTCTCGCGTTACCTGGCCAACAACCGGGTCCAGCAGCAACGTGAAGGCCGTCAACGACTCGGCACTTGGCGCGTTCTGGCAGATGGCCGGATCTGTCTGCGCATGGAGACCCAGAAGGAGTCGTGCCGATGGATCCGGCAGGAGGCCGACGGCCGGTATCAGAAATACCGGGAAAGCCATGCTTTTGCCAGACCGGTCGTGACCTATATCAACTTGGGAAAAACGAGGACACCGGCCTCTCGGTAGAGCCGCCCAGATGCCGCTTGGCCTTCTGGCGAAAGGGGCAAGGGCCTGGTTCGGCGCGCGCAGCAAGCCTCTGTTCATACACCGTTCTCCATCCGTTTTTCCTCCACATTCAGACCCACCGCGCCACCGGGACCGCTGCCAGGCGGGTCCGGTGGCGCGTCTTTCGTTCTCACACACGGCTCAGCCCTGAGCATGCGGCGCCGGTGTTCAGGCGGCGTGCGTTGCCACCGGCATCGCCTGTTCGCCGTTCAGCTGCCAGTGGGTGTCGGCCAGGCGTTGCAGTGCGGCGTCCTGGCTGACAAAGAGCACCGTGGCTTCGGTGCTGCACAGCCAGTCTTGCCAGGCGGAGCGGGTCGTGTCGTCCAGCAGCTGGTCCACATCGTCGAGCAGCACCAGGTCGGCGTCCGACAACGCCGCGCGCACCAGCAGCAGGCGCCGGATTTCGGTGTCCGAGAGATTGGCGCCACCTTCGGCCAGGCGCATGTCCAGGCCGCCGGGGCGCGACAGCAGCGATGCCAGGCCGAAGCTGGCCGCCACCGCACGGATGCGCTCGTCCTCGGGCCGGTGGCGGCTCTCCAGCGTGAGGGCGCGGCGCAGGCTGCCGCCCAGCAGCGGCGCGCGGGGATGGACCCAGCACACGCGCAAGCGCGCCGGGGCGGCGGCGCCGCGCAGCACCTGCCCGAAGGCGGTCGAACCCAGCCCGGCCAGGGCACGCAACAGCCGGCTCTTTCCGGTGCCGGGCGCACCGCTGAGCACGCCCCTTGCGTGCCTGGGCAGCGCCAGCCGCCAGGGCTGCGGCTCCGACCCTTGCCACAGCAGCAGGGTCTGCGCGTCGGTGTCTTGCCCCTTGGGCGCACGGCGCGCGGCTGCGGCCTGCGTGGGGCGCGCCAGCAGGGCCAGCAGGCGCGCGCGCGCACGTTGCCAGGCGGTGCGGCGTTCCCAGGCTCCGGCCAGATCGCGCAGCGCGGGCATGAGCAGGCCCACGGCCGCCAGCGTGGCGGCGGCATCGGCCGGCGGCACGCGGAGGTGAAAGGCCGCACCCAGCACCCAGGCCACCGCCAGGCCGCGCACCAGATCGGGGGTGGCGCGCAAGGCGGCGGCGCGCCGCTGGTGGCCCAGCGCTGCCGTGCGCAGCCGCTCGCTCATGCGCGTCAGCGTGTTGAGCTCGCGGTTCAGGCGTCCGGACAGGCGCAGCGCCTGTGCATGCGGCAGGCGCTCGCCCATGTGGGCCTGCAGCCGCGACTGCTCGCGCCGCAGCTGGCCCTGCCCGCTGGGCAGACCGCGGGACAGAGCGGCCATCAGCAACAGGCCGAGCAGCAGCGACAGCCACACGCCGGCCACCAGCAGCGGTGCCATCCACAGCGCCAGCAAGGCGCAGACCACGGGCAGTGTGACGGCGGCCGAGAGCAGGTGCGCCTGGCCCAGGCCGACCCAGGCGCGCACCGTGCCCATGTCGCCCGCCAGGCGTTGCTGCAGATGGCCGCGGCGCAGCCAGGTCAGCGTCTCATGCGGCAGCTGTGCGATGTGCGTCAGCAGGCGCTGGCGCAGGGTCAGCACATAGCGCTGGCTCAGGGACTCGGCGCACAAGCGCTCACCCCAGCGCGCCAGCGCAATGCCCAGACCGGCAGCGACGATCAGCGCCAGCGCTGCCCAGGGCAGGGCGGTGCCCGCGTGCAGCGCGGTGAAGGCACTGCGCACGCCCAGGGCCAGCAGGCCGGCCAGCAACGCCTGCAGCAAAGCCAGCGCGCTGATGGCCAGCCAGGTGCGGCGGCGGCCGTCGGCCAGCAACGGCGGCAGCGCCACAGAAGGGTCGGACGGTGTTTTCAGCACACCACGGTCTCGCCGCTCATCTGGTGCAGCAGGCTGGCGGCCTGCGCCGGATCGCGCAGCGCTTCGCGGGACAGCACCGGCAGGCCGGTGGCCGCCTGGGCTTCCAGCGCGTTCAGCGGTGAGGCACTGATCAGCCCCGTGAGCGCTGCGGGCCGGATGCCCAGGATCTGCAGGCATTGCTGGCCGCCGACGGCGGCCAGCGCGTCGGGCGTGGCGTACAGGAAGCCGGCAAAGCGCTCGCGCAGCTCGGGCAGCGCCAGCAGGGCGGCGGTTTCGCGCTGCAGCACGCCGTCGGCAAATTCGACCACCACCACCTCGCAGGCCGCCTGCGCGGCGGCGCCGAGCATCTGCAGCAGGCCCTGCTGCAGGCGATCAATGGGTTGCAAGTAGGTCGAGACCATGCCGACGTCGGTGAAGTCGGTCACGAAGCTGGCACCCGCGTCGTGGTAGGCGTTCCAGTCGCCAAAGGCGCCGGTGCCGGTGGCCTTGATGGCGCCGGTGCGGTAGCCCGCTCCTTCGAGCCCGTGCACCAGCGAGGCCACGGCCGAGGTTTTTCCGGCGTTCATCGAAGCACCCACCACGCCGATCACGGTCAGCGCTCCGTCCGTCGGCATGGCGGGCATGGCGTATTGCGCCAGGTTCAGCGTGCGGCCCTGGTCGTCTTGCAGCAGACCCAGCACCTGCACGCGGGTGGGCGATTTCATGCGCGCATGGCGCTGGCGCATCTGGCCCAGGCAGCCACCACCGGCCAGCAGATCGGCTTCTTCGCCCAGTTGGGCGATGCCCTCGAACTGGTCGCTGGCGTAGCGGGCGCCGCAGGCCACGACGATCAGGTCACCGTCGTAGAGGTCGCTCGGACGACCGTCTTTGAGTTGCAGCCGTGGATGGGCACCGACTTCCTGCACACGGCCCAGCACCAGGTCGCCGGACAGGGCCTTGGTCACATCGGGGCTGAGCTGGTGGGCGTCTTCGCGCTGCACGCGGCGGGTGGAAAAGGCCCATTTGGCCGATTGCAGGGTGTTTTTCAGCATGCGGGTCTGTTCGGTTTTCATTGGGAACCTCCTGTTGAAGATGAAAGAAAGGACAAAGGACAAAGGGAAAAGGGTTGCGCTGATCGGTGCGCACAAGGGGAAACGGAAACGGAGACGGAAAGGGGGGAAAAGACCGCGTCACGCGGGCTGGCGCGCCTTCAGGCCGCCAGGGACAGGCGCGCGACCGGTCGCGTCGGCAGGGCCAGCGCGGCCAGCTCGCCCGAGCGCATGCACTCGGCAAAGTCGTGCCCGGCCTGTGGCAGCACGTGCAGTTGAGCGGCGGCTCGCAGGCCCCGCGCAGCGGCCGCCTGGTGCAGCGCCTGCACCCAGCGCTGCGCGCGTTCCAGACGGTGCGTGCCCTGCAGCGTGTCCAGCTGAGGGTCGCGGCGGGTGAGCGCATCGCTGTGTTGGTCCTGCGCGCCCACGGCCACCCGTGTCGGAATCTGCAGAAACCGGCCCAGGTTGGCGGCGGCGATCTCGCCCAGGTCCAGGCGCCGCCCGGTGCGTGGCCGCAGCCCTTGCGGGAAAGCGCCGCCTTGCTCGCCGACCCAGGTGTACCAGCCGGCCGCGCAGGTGCACAGTTGCGCCACGCGGTGCGGGTGCAGCAGGGCAAAGCGGTGCGCAAACTGCGCCCCGCCGGAATAACCGAACAGAGCCACCTGGCGGGTCGAAACACCGGTCTGGAAGGCCACGGCCTGCAACAGGCTCAGCAAGGCCAGGTCGGCGCGCCGACCCTGGGTCAGGATGCGCTGGTAACCGGGCCAGCGCCGGGTGTCGAACAGTGGGGCGACCACCAGCCGACCCTGCTCGCTGGCGGCCTGCAGGAACAGGCGGGCCTGTTTGCGGGCGCCCCGGCCGACCCCGTGCACCGCCACCAGCGGCGCCAGCGTGGGGTCCAGCCGCTCGGGCACGCCCAGCCAGCCGCTCAGGCTCTGTGCTGCGGGCACGGTGATGCGGTGCAGGCCGGGCGCCAGACGGGTGGCCGGTGCTGCGCTGCTGGCGCAGTGGGTAGAGGGGGGTACGTCGAGCAAGAACATCGGGGTCACTCCAAAAGGCCCACCCGCCAGTTCGGGTGTTGCGCTGACAACGCAACCCGCGCCGGTCTATTCCGCCCGCACTCCCGGCGTTTCATTTTTTTACCGGCGGTTGCAAGTCCCTACAGCCCCGCCGCAGCCCTCGCACTGCGGCGTTTCATGCTCGGCAGGCATACTCAACCATTCCGGTGTGCCGATGGAATAAAACGCGATCCGGGCCGTTTTCACCGACATGAAACCCATCAACCATGAGCGATGTGCGCGAAGAACTGGTGGCGCTGCTGCCGCGCCTGCGGCGGTTTGCCCACGGGCTGACCGGCCAGCGCGAAGACGCCGACGACCTGGTGCAAAGTGCCTGCGAGCGGGCGCTTTCGCGCAGCGAACTCTGGACCCCGGGCACCCGGCTGGACAGCTGGATGTACCGCATCATCCAGAACCTCTGGTACGACCGGCTGCGGGGTCGGCGGGTGCGTGCCGAGGTGGTCGATGAGGAACTGCTGGACCAACAGGCCGACGAACAGGCGCACCACCTGCCCGAGCGGCGCCAGGCGGTGGCCGAGGTGTCGCGCCGCCTGCAGGCGCTGCGCCCCGAACACCGGGAGGTTGTGATGCTGGTCTGCGTGGAAGAACACTCCTACAAGGAAGCCGCCGACATCCTGCAGATACCGGTGGGCACCGTCATGAGCCGCCTGGCGCGAGCGCGTCTGCAGCTGCAGGAAGAATGGAACACGGTCGCGCCCGGCCCGCGCGTCCAACTGTCCGAGGACCGGCCATGAAAACACACGACATCGAACAGCTCATGGCCTACGCCGACGGCGAACTGGACCCGCTGCAAGCGCAGCAGGTCGAGCGCCTGCTGCAAGACGATCCCGAAGCGCGCGCCGTGGTCGAGCGCTTTCGACAGACGCGCGCGCACCTGGCCCCTGGGCTGGACCCGCTGCTCGACGAGCCGGTGCCGCAGCGCCTGATCGACGCCATCCGCCAGCATCCCGGGCCGCCGCTGGCTGCTGCGACACCAGCCACGGCCCTGCCGCTGGCCCGCGCGGCGGCCAACGACCGCTGGTACTGGCCCTCGCTGGCCTCGGCCGCCAGCGTGGCCCTGGTGGTGGGGCTGGTGGCCGGCCAGTGGTGGGGGGCTGGCCCCAGCGCCGACACCGGCGCACTGGCCCAGGCCCTGCAGACCCTGCCCAGCGGCCAGGTGCTGCAGGTCGGCGCCACGCAAGTCATGCCCCTGGCGAGCTTTCGCGCGGCCGATGGTCAGGCCTGCCGCGAGTTCGAACAATCGGCCCACGGACGGCAGGCGCACGGCATCGCCTGCCGGGACGGCGAACAATGGATCACCCGCCTGCTGCTGGACCACGGCCCGGCCGGTGCGCTGGACGCACCCCCGCCGGCCTTCGTCACCGCCAGTGGCGAGGCCGACGCATTGAGCGCCATGGTCGAAGGCCTGCGGCTGGGCCAGGCCTTGACGCCGCAGCAGGAAGAACAGGCGCTGCGCGAGGGCTGGGCGCCGACGCGTTGAGACGTTTGGTGTGGAGACGTTTGGTCACCAGGGGAAAGACACCCCGCTGGTACACTGCCGGGCGGTTCGGCGGGCCTGTTTGCCTGCTGTGCCCATGATCCGCCGGCCCCCGTCCGGCGCGCGTGCTTCGCCCCTCCGCCGATGTCCCTTGCCCTCGCTGCCAACGCGCCCACCACGTTCGAAATCAAGAGCGCCAACCTGCCGCTGGTGGCGCTGCTGCTCAAGTCGGCCGACCTCGACCGCCTGAGCGCCGAATTCGCGCAGCGCTTCGGCGACGTGCCCGACTTTTTCGACCACGACCCGCTGCTGATCGACCTGCACCCGTTGCAGCTGGCCGAACCCGGCGCCGCGCTCGATGTGGTGGCGCTCGCTGCCCTGCTGCGCGGCCACCGGCTGAACCCGCTGGCGGTGCGCGGCGGCAGCGACGAACAGATGGCCCAGGCCATCGCCGCCGGTCTCACGCCCGCGCCCGATGCCGCCGTGCAACGCGCCGCACCGGCCGCCGCGCCCGAGCCGGTGGCCCAGCCGCAGCCCGCCCCCGGCGCGCTGGTGATCGACAAGCCGCTGCGCTCCGGCCAGCAGGTCTATGCGCGCGGTCGCGACCTGGTGGTCATGGCCATGGTCAACCCCGGCGCCGAGGTGATTGCCGACGGCCACATCCACGTCTACGCCCCGCTGCGCGGCAAGGCCATGGCCGGCGCGCGCGGCAACGGCGACGCGCGCATCTTCGCGCTCGCCATGGACCCCGAGCTGATCTCCATCGCCGGCATCTACCGCACCAGCGAAACCGCCCTGCCGCCCCAGGTGCGCGGCAAGGCCGCGCAGGTGCGGCTGCTGCCCGGCCCCGACGGTGACAAGCTCGTCATTGACCCCCTGCATTCCTGAACCCCGAAAGACCCCTCACCATGAGCAAAATCGTTGTCGTCACCTCCGGCAAAGGCGGCGTGGGCAAGACCACCACCAGCGCCAGCTTTGCATCGGGTCTCGCGCTGCGCGGCCACAAGACCGCTGTGATCGATTTCGACGTCGGCCTGCGCAACCTCGACCTCATCATGGGCTGCGAGCGCCGCGTGGTCTACGACCTGATCAACGTCATCCACGGCGAAGCCAACCTGAACCAGGCGCTGATCAAAGACAAGCAGTGCGACAACCTGTTCGTGCTGGCTGCCAGCCAGACGCGCGACAAGGACGCGCTCTCGCAGGACGGCGTGGAGAAGGTGCTGAACGACCTGTCGGCCATGGGTTTTGAATACATCGTCTGCGACTCGCCGGCCGGCATCGAGACCGGTGCGCTCATGGCCATGCACTTCGCCGACGAAGCGCTGATCGTGACCAACCCGGAAGTCTCCAGCGTGCGCGACTCCGACCGCATCCTGGGCATGCTCGGCAGCAAGACGCGGCGCGCCATCGAAGGCAAGGAAGCCATCAAGGAACACCTGCTGATCACGCGCTACAACCCCACCCGCGTGGCCGACGGCCAGATGCTCAGCCTGGAAGACATCCAGGACATCCTGCGCATCAAGCTGATCGGCGTGATCCCCGAGAGCGAGAACGTGCTGACCGCGTCCAACCAGGGCACGCCCGCCATCCACCTGAAGGGCACCGACGTGGCCGAGGCCTACAGCGACGTGATCGAGCGCTTTCTGGGTGCCGAGAAACCACTGCGCTTCATCGAAGCCGAAAAGGTCGGCTTCTTCAAGCGCGTGTTCGGGAGGAAGTGAGCATGTCGTTCTTTTCCTTCTTTCTGGGCGAAAAAAAGAAGACCGCCAGCGTCGCCAAGGAGCGCTTGCAGATCATCCTGGCGCACGAGCGCAGCGGCCGCAACGCCGCCGAGCCCGACTACCTGCCCGCGCTGCAGCGCGAGCTGGTGGCCGTGATCGGCAAGTACATCAAGATCAACCCGGACGACATCAAGGTCCAGCTGGAACGCCAGGACGACCTGGAGGTGCTGGAAGTCAAGATCGAACTGCCGGACCGCAAGTAGGAACCCGCCCGCAAACAGCCGGGCGCAGGGCAAGACGCACAGCACAGCCGTGGCCCCTTCCGAGGTGGAAGCGCACAACGCAGCGGGGGTCTTTATGATCCCCCCATGCTGATCGAAACCCTGGGCGCTGCCCGCGACATGGGCCGTCTCAACGCCATCCTCGGCGTGCTGATCCGCCACGGCTTTGGCGACAGCGTGCGCCGCCTGGGCCTGGCCGACCGGCTGGAGCGCGCCGGCCACGCGCTCAAGTGGGAGCATGCCGCCGATCTGGCGCGGCTGGAGCCGCCGGTGCAGCTGCGCCTGACGCTCGAAGAGCTGGGCCCCACCTTCGTCAAGTTCGGGCAAATCCTGGCCGGGCGCGCCGATCTGTTGGGCCCTGAGTACATCGCCGAATTTGAAAAACTGCACAGCCATGTGCCCGCCGTGCCGCTGGAACAGCTGCGGCCCCAGTTGTGCGAGGACCTGGGTGGCCAGCCGGAGGCGGTGTTCGCGCGTTTCGACGTCGAGCCGCTGGCCGCTGCCAGCATCGCGCAGGTGCACCGCGCGATGCTGCACGACGGCAGCGAAGTGGTGGTCAAGATCCGCCGCCCCGGCATCAGCGACACCATCGCGGCCGACCTGCGCCTGCTCGCGCGCCTGGCCGCGCTGGCCGAAGCCGAGCTGCCCGCGCTCAAGCCCTACCGGCCCCGGCAGCTGGTGCGCGAACTCGCGCGCTCGCTGCAGCGCGAACTCGATCTGGCCAGCGAATGCCGCAGCGCCGAGCGCATCGCCAGCAACCTGGCGGCCATGCCCTGGATCGTGGTGCCCAAGGTGCACTGGGCGCACACCAAAGAGCGCGTCAATGTGCAGGACTACGTGGGCGGCGTTCCCGGGCACGACCTGGCCCGGCTCGACGCCCACGCTCTGGACCGCGGGCTGCTGGCCCGGCGCGGTGCGCAGGCGGTGCTGAAGATGATCGTGGAGGACGGTTTCTTCCACGCCGACCCGCACCCGGGCAACGTGTTCTACCTGCAGGACAACCGGATTGCCTTCATCGACTTCGGCATGGTCGGGCGCCTCTCGGTGCGCCGCCGCGAAGAGCTGCTGCAGCTGCTGCTGGGCCTGGTCGAACGCAACCCGCAGACGGTGGCCGACGTGCTGCTGGACTGGACCGGCGACGACCACGGCGTCAACCTCGGCCAGCTCGAAACCGAGATCGAAACCTTTGTGGACCAGTACCACGGCACACCACTGGCCGAGCTCAACCTGGGCCAGATGCTGGCCGACGTGACCACCATCCTGCGCGAACACCACCTGGGCCTGCCGAGCGACATGGCCCTGCTCATCAAGGCCTTCATCACGCTCGAAGGCATGGGCCGCAGCCTCGACCCCGAGTTCCACATGACCACCGAGGCCCTGCCCATGCTCAAGCGCGTGGTGCGCGCGCGCTACCAGCCCAAGGTGGTGGCGGGCCGCGCCTGGCAGATGCTGCGCCGCGCGCTCGCCGTGGCCGAGCAGTTGCCGGGCGACGTGTCGCGCCTGTTGCGCAACGCGCGCCGTGGGCGGCTGCACGTGGGCATCGACATCGCCCACCTCAAGCGCGTGGGCGACCAGATCGACCGCGCCGCCAACCGGCTGACCATGGCGCTGGTGATCGCCGCGCTCATCATCGGGTCGTCCATCGTCATGACGGTGCAGGGCGGCCCCACCCTGTTTGGCCTGCCGGCCTTCGGCTTCATCGGTTTTGCCAGTGCCTTTGTGGGGGGGCTCTGGCTGGTGCGCGCGATCTGGCGCAGCAGCAAAGGCCGCGACCTGCCGGACGGCGACTGAGCGAGGCTGAAAGGCTGAGAGTCCAGAGCCCGGAAAGGAGAACTTGCCATGTGCCCGAACCGAATGTCTGCGCTCCTGCTGGCCACGGCCCTGGCGGTCGGTGTGTCCGGCTGCGGCACCCAGGTGGTCAACCCCGTCACCGGCCAGGCCGAGCGCAGCGCCATGGACGAGCGCGCCGAGCTGGCCGCGGGCAAGAAGGCGCACCAGCAGGTGACCGCGGAGTACGGCGTCTACAAGCACCCGCGCCTGCAGGCCTACGTGAACGAGATCGGCCAGAAGCTGGCGAAACAATCGCACCGCGCCCACATCCCCTGGACCTTCACCGTGCTCGACAGCCCGGAGATCAACGCCTTTGCGCTGCCCGGCGGCTACATCTACATCACGCGCGGCATCCTGGCCTACATGGAGAGCGAGGCCGACATGGCCGCTGTCATCGGCCATGAAATCGCCCACGTCACCGCGCGCCACGGCGTCCAGCGCGCCACCCGCCAGCAAGACGCCAGCCTGGGCGTGCTCGCCGCCACCGTGCTCGGCGCGGTGCTGGAGAGCCAGGTCGGCATGAGCGGCGGCACCGAAATGTTGGGCCAGATGGCGCAGGGCGTGGCGGCCGGTTACGTGGCCACCTACAGCCGCGAACAGGAGTTGCAGGCCGACACCCTGAGTGCCGAGTACCTCGCCCGTACCGGCTACGACCCGAAAAACATGGTGAACGTGCTCCAGATGCTCAAATCGCTGGAACAGTTCGACAACGACCTCGCCAAAGCCGAAGGCCGACCCGTGCGGGAACACGATAGCTGGCTCGCCTCGCACCCCAGAACCGAGCAGCGGCTCGAATCGATCCGCCAGATCGCCGCCCAGTACCAGGGCCGCTACGCCGCCGATGGAAACCAGCGCTATTTCCAGATGATCGAGGGCATGCGCTATGGCGACAGCCCGGAACAGGGCCTGACGCGCGGGCAGCAGTTCTACCACCCCGGCCTGGGCTTTGCCATGACGGCGGCGCCCGGCTGGCGGATCCAGAACGAACCCGGCGCGCTCAGCTTCATCAGCCCCCAGGGCGACGCCGCGCTCAAGCTGCTGCCCGTGCCACCGCAGGCCGGCCAGACGCACGAACAGATCCTGAAAAACGGCTTCAAAGCCACCCAGGGCCAGATCACCCGCAGCACCATCGGCGGCTTTGCCGCCACCCATTTCACCGGCGTGCGCCAAGTGGCCGCTGGCCGGACCGAGCCACTGCAAGTGACCGTGCTCAGCGGCCCCTCGCAGGCCCACTACGCCATGGTCTACCTCGCCGCCGACGCAGCGGCCCGACAGCGCGCGTTCGCCAGTCTCACGGCCACCGAAAAATCGTTCCGCGCCATGACCGCCGCCGACCAGCAAGCCGCCCGCCCCTGGCAGCTGCGCCTGGTGCCGTTCCCGCGCGGCGGCTTTGCCGAACTGGCGCGGCGTTCCGCCCTGCCGGAAAAGCGCCTGCAGCTGCTCAACGGCACCTGGGGCGGCAACGATCCGCCGGTCGGCCAGATGGTGAAGACGGTGGTGGAGCAGTGAGGCGCCGTGTTATTCCATTTTCAAATCATCCGTGTCGTTGTTGCTTCGCCTTGCCGTGCTGTAGCACTGTCTGCGGCTTCGCGCCTAGACACAAATGATTTGGAAATGGAATTGCCCGCACGCGCGGGATCGGGTGAGGATGGTTTCGGTTCGGTGAATTGCGATCAGCCGGGAGCTGTCTGATCCGTGATCTCTGTTGGAAAAAAGTCAGCTGAAACTGGCCCTGCCCGCGTCAGCAAACAGGGGACAAGCGGGGGACCGGTGCTGTCCACCACCACCACGAACAGGGCAGCCAACCCGATTGAGTGAAACATAAAGAACGGCAGACGCTGGGCCGACTGTGCACCGGGTGCCCGCGCCATCGGTGAAAGTTCATTTGTTTGTTTTTTTGATTTTTACATCAAAAAAAGTCGTATGATGTTTTTTCTTGACGTAAACATCAATGCAAACCCTCCAAGAACTCGGTCAAGCCGTCGCCGCGCGCCGCAAGCTGCTGGGCCTGAAGCAGGGTGCTGTCGCGGCCCAGGCGGGTGTGACGCCCGAATCCCTCTCGCGCTTTGAGCGTGGCCGGGGGGCCGAATTCGGCTCGCGCAAGCTGTTGGC
>PNMN01000008.1 GCA_013823655.1 Comamonadaceae bacterium
CATCGCCTTCGGCGTCGGCGGTGCTGGTTTTCACGCCCAGGCGAACCGTGGTCTCGTACGTCTTGTCGGCGTCCAGGTGCAGTTGACTGAATTTGGTCGCAGCGCCAAAACACAGCGGCAGCACACCGGTGGCCAACGGGTCCAGCGTGCCGGTGTGTCCCGCCTTTTCGGCGCGCAGCAGCCACTTGGCTTTTTGCAAGGCCTGGTTGCTGGAAAGACCCAGCGGCTTGTCGAGCAACAACACCCCGTGCACAGGGCGCCGTTGCACCCTGGTGCGCGGCGCATGCATCGTCACTCCTCCTTGACGCGGGAAGAGACCGCCTTGGCGATCAGGGCGTTCATGTCGGAAGCGCGCTCGGTGGTGCGGTCGAACACGAAGTGCAGCGTCGGCACGGTGTGGATGTGCAGCCGTTTGAACAGGCCACTGCGCAAGAAGCCGGCCGCCGCGTTCAGGCCCTGCAGGGTTTCGTCCGGGTTGCCGGTCAGCAGGCTGAAGAAGACCTTGGCGTGCGCGTAGTCCGGCGTCACTTCCACGGCGTTGATCGTCACCATGCCCACCCGCGGGTCTTTGAGCTCGCGCGCGATCAGCTCGGCCAGATCGCGCTGGATCTGGTCGGCCACGCGGAAACCGCGGTTGGGGGTGGAAGATTTCTTGACGGCCATGACGATGAGCAGGAGACCCGTTTACAGGGTACGCGCCACTTCCTTGACTTCGAAGAACTCCAGCTGATCACCTTCTTTGATGTCGTTGTAGTTCTTGAGCTTGATACCGCATTCGAAACCTTCCTTGACCTCGCGCACGTCGTCTTTCAGGCGCTTCAAGGTGTCGATCTCGCCGGTGTAGACCACCACGTTGTCGCGCAGCAGGCGGAAATGCGCGTTGCGCGTGACCATGCCCGAAGTGACCATACAGCCCGCGATGGTGCCGATCTTGGTGGCCACGAACACGGTGCGGATCTCGGCCGAGCCGATGATCTCTTCGCGCTTCTCCGGCGCCAGCATGCCGGACATGGCCGCCTTCAACTCATCGACGGCGTCGTAGATGATGTTGTAGTAGCGCAGGTCCACATCGTTGCCCTCGGCGAGCTTGCGCGCGCCGACGTCGGCGCGCACGTTGAAGCCGATGATGACCGCCTTGGAGGCGATGGCCAGGTTGACGTCGCTTTCACTCACGCCACCCACGCCGGCAAACACCAGCTGCACCTTGACTTCGTCGGTCGAGAGCTTGAGCAGCGACTGGGCCAGCGCTTCCTGCGAACCCTGCACGTCGGCCTTGACGATGATGGGCAGCACCTTGACCTCGCCCGCCGAGATGTCGGTGAACATGTTCTCCAGCTTGGCCGCCTGTTGCTTGGCCAGCTTGGTGTTGCGGAACTTGCCGGCGCGGTAGGTGGCGATTTCACGCGCACGGCGTTCGTCGGTCATCACCATGAATTCGTCACCGGCCTGCGGCACTTCGGCCAGACCCTGGATTTCCACCGGGATCGACGGGCCGGCTTCCTTGATGGGCTTGCCGTTTTCATCCAGCATGGCGCGCACACGGCCCGAAGTCTGGCCCACCAGCACCACGTCGCCGGTCTTCAGCGTGCCGCTCTGCACCAGCACGGTGGCCACGGAGCCGCGACCCTTGTCCAGGCGGGCTTCGATCACCAGGCCCTTGGCCATGGCATTCACCGGCGCCTTGAGCTCCAGCACCTCGGCTTGCAGCAGCACCTGCTCCAGCAGGGCGTCCACACCCTCGCCGGTCTTGGCCGACACGCCCACGAAAGGCACGTCACCACCGAACTCTTCGGGCACCACTTCTTCGGCCACCAGCTCGGAACGCACGCGCTCCAGGTTGATGCCGGGCTTGTCGATCTTGGTCAGCGCCACGACCATGGGCACGCCCGCCGCTTTCGCGTGCTTGATGGCCTCTTTGGTCTGCGGCATGACGCCGTCGTCGGCCGCGCAGACCAGGATCACGATGTCGGTGGCCTGCGCACCGCGAGCCCGCATGGCGGTGAACGCCTCGTGACCCGGGGTGTCGAGGAAGGAAACCATGCCGCGTGGCGTTTCCACGTGATAGGCACCGATGTGCTGCGTGATGCCGCCGGCTTCGCCCGCAGCCACCTTGGCGCGGCGGATGTAGTCCAGCAGCGAGGTCTTGCCGTGATCCACGTGACCCATCACGGTCACCACCGGTGCGCGCGGCAGCAGCTCGGCCTGCTGCTGGCGGGCATCTTCGTCGGTGAACGCTTCCGGATCGTCCAGCGCCGCGACGACAGCGGTGTGGCCCAGCTCTTCCACCACGATCATGGCGGTGTCCTGGTCCAGCGGCTGGTTGATGGTGACCATCTGCCCCAGCTTCATGAGCTGCTTGATCACCTCGGACGACTTCAGGCTCATCTTGTGCGCCAGCTCGGCCACCGTGATGGTCTCGGGCACATGCACTTCAATGACCTTGTTCTCGGTCGGCGCGACGAAATGGCTCGCCGAGCTGTCGCGGTCGTTGCGGTCACTGCGGCGGCCACTGCCTCCGCGCGGACCACCGCGCCAGTTGGAGCGACCGGCCGACGTGTCGCCACGGGTCTTGATTTCTTTCTTCTTGGCCGCGTCGTCTTTCCAGGTGGAAGACAGGTTTTCGGACTTGATTTCCTTTTTGCCTGCGCCTGCCGCCACCGCAGCAGCGGTGCCGACGGGTTTGGCCCCCGGTGTGCCTGCGGGCTTGTGCAGCGTGCCCTTGATGGCTTTGGCGTCTGGCACCGGCACCGGCTCGGGCTTCTTGGCCACCAGGGTCTTGGACGGCGCGGCCATCATGGCGCGGATGTTGGCCGCTTCGGCTTCGGCCTTGCGCCGACGCTCCAGCAAGTCCTGAGCGCGCAACTCGTCGGCCTTCTTGACTTCGGCGTTCTTGTCGGCCACCACACGGGCAGCGGACTCGCGCTCCAGCGAAGCCGTGCGGGCCTGCGCCTGCTCGGCAATGCGCAGAGCGGCGCTGCCCTCTGCATCCATCGGCAGCGCGGCCTCCTTGGCGGTTTCGCGCTGGGCACGGGCAGCCGCTTCGGCACTGACGCGGTCCCGCTCGGCCTGGGCTGCCTGGGCCGCCTGCCGGGCTTCTTCGGCTTCACGATCACGGCGCTTTTGCGCCAGTTCTTCCTCCTGACGGCGCAGCAACTCGGCCTGACGGCGCGCCTCTTCTTCACGGCGGGCCAGTTCGGCTTCATCGACCACCGGGGCGACCGGCACGGCAGCGACCGGTTCGGGCTCGGACGCCACCACCTCGTCGTCGCGTTTGACAAAGGTGCGTTTCTTGCGCACTTCCACCTGGATCGTGCGAGCACGGCCCGAGGCATCGGCCTGTTTGATCTCGCTGGTGGACTTCTTCACCAGCGTGATTTTCTTGCGCTCACCCCCCGCCGTGCCGTGCGCGGCCTTGAGGTGGCCCAGCAGCATCTGCTTGTCGGATTCCGACACCGGATCCTCCCCGGATGTCTTGGGCACCCCGGATGCGGAGAGTTGCTCCAGCAACAGGGAGGTGGGCTTGTTCAGCTCGGCGGCCAGTTCGGCGACGGTGGTACTTGTCATAGGTTCTGTTCTCCGCTCAGGCCTCCGCGGTTCCGTTCGATGCAGGCGTTTCTTCACTGGCAAACCAGTGAGCTCGGGCCTTCATGATCAGAGCGGTGGCCTCTTCAGGCGTCTGGCCGGTGATGTCGGTCAATTCGTCGGTGGCCAGATCGGCCAGTTCGTCGCGGGTGTGCACGCCACCGTCGGCCAGCTTGGCGATCAGATCGAGGGTGACGCCTTCGAGCTCGCGCAGGTCCTGCGAGACTTCCTCGACGCTTTCTTCGCGGGCGATTTCCATCGTCAGCAAGGCGTCTTTGGCGCGGGCACGCAGCTCGTTGACGGTGTCTTCATCAAAGGACTCGATCTCCAGCATTTCCTGCAGCGGCACATAGGCCACCTCTTCCAGGCTGGTAAAGCCCTCCTGGATCAGGATGTCGGCGATCTCCTGGTCCACATCCAGCTTGGCCATGAACAGCTTGCGGATGCCGTCGGCCTCCTCGGCCTGTTTCTGGGCCGACTCGTCGGCCGTCATGATGTTGATGCGCCAGCCGGTCAGCTCGGACGCCAGGCGCACGTTCTGGCCGCCGCGGCCGATGGCGATGGCCAGGTTCTCCTCGTCCACCACCACGTCCATGGCGTGGCGCTCTTCGTCCACCACGATGGAGACCACGTTGGCCGGCGCCAGCGCACCGATGACGAACTGCGCCGGGTCTTCGGACCACAGCACGATGTCCACGCGCTCGCCTGCCAGTTCATTGGTCACGCCGTTGACGCGGGAGCCGCGCACGCCGACGCAGGTGCCGATGGGGTCGATGCGCTTGTCGTGCGAGAGCACGGCGATCTTGGCGCGAGAACCAGCGTCACGGGCGCAGGTCTTGATCTCCAGCAGGCCCTGCTCGATCTCGGGCACTTCCTGGCGGAACAGCTCGATCATGAAGGCCGGAGCCGAGCGCGACAGGATGATCGGCGCGCCGCGCAGCGTCAGGTCCACGTCCATGATCATGGCGCGCACCCGGTCGCCGGTGCGGAAGTTTTCCTTCGGGATCATCTCGCCACGTTTCAGGCGGCCTTCGACGCGACCGCTCTCGACGATCAGGTCGCCCTTGTCCATGCGCTTGACGGTGCCGACGAAGATTTTGTCGCCACGGCTCATGAAGTCGTTGAGCAGCATCTCGCGCTCGGCGTCGCGGATCTTCTGCAGGATCACCTGCTTGGCGGCCATGGCGCCGATGCGTCCGATCGGCACGCTCTCGACCGGCTTCTCGATGTAGTCGCCCTCTTCGATGTCGGCGATCTCGTCGCGGGCATCGGTCAGCAGCTCTTCAGCATCCGGATTCTGCAGGCCCGCCTCGTCGGGCACCACCAGCCAGCGGCGGAAGGTTTCATAAGAACCGTTGTCCGGGTCCATGGCCACGCGGATGTCCACATCGCCTTTGTAGAGCTTCTTGGTGGCCGAGGCCAGCGCCAGTTCCACGGCGCTCAGCACCACATCGCGCTCGACGTTTTTCTCACGTGAGATCGCATCGATCAGCATCAACATTTCGCGGTTCATTTCACTCGCCCACCTTTCCGAAATCTTTGTCCAGAGTCACAAAATTGAATACTTGCCTGGGCCCAGTGCGCTCAGACCGTTCCCGGTCCGCTCGCGGCCTGGCGACCTTTGAAATTCACGATCGGCGCCAGCCTGGCCTGCTGGATGTCCGCCAGCACAAAGGTCAGGGCCTGCAGCGGCTCCGGCACGCGCTTCTTGCTCACGCGCTGGCCGGGCTTGGGCTCGGGCGCATCGCTCCAGACCACCTGCCACATCACACCATCGGCGGCACGCTCCAGCGTGCCGCGAAACTTCTTCCGGTTGGCCGACACCGCAGAACCGGTGGCACCGATCGGCGCCTTGAGGGTCAGGTCGATCACCTGCCCCTGGAACCGGACGAAATCCACCTCGTTGCGCAAAGGCCGGTCGATACCGGGCGAACCCACTTCAAGGCGACGGTATTCAAGCCCCTCGACCTCCAGCAGGTAGTGCAGCTGGCGGGTCACCTTTTCGCAGTCTTCCACCGTCACGCGATGCTCTTCACCCACCGGCTGCCCCTCTGTGGGCGGTTGCCATGGCCAGTCGATCGTGACCCGCAGCAAACCACCGGCGGAGCGCTCAAGGTCCACCAGGTCATAACCCAGTCCGGTGACGGTTTGCGTGACGGTTTCTTGCCAGGCCATCGTGTGAGGTGTTCGCCCTGTGAAAATGTCGGATTGAAAAGCGTTCGGCCAAAAAAAATGGGCCGGTAGTTACCCGCCCATTTGGTCGTGAAGCTCGCATTGTAATGCCTGAACTCCCTGTTTTGCAGAATTCAATGCTTCAGACCGACAAAAGTTCAAATCCCCAGCATCCATTGAATGAGGTTCTTGGCCAGAAACCCGAGCATGCCGAACGACAGCACCAGAAACAGCATGAAGGTGCCGAACTTGCCGGCCTTGGATTCCCGCGCCAGGTTCAACACGATGAACAGCATGTACAGGATGAACGCGCCAACGCCAAAGGTCAGTCCGAACTGGGCGATCTGCCCCTCGGTGTAGCCGAAGATGGTGTTTTGCATGTGAGAGGTTCGGCTTCAGCGGGTCAGCTTGTAGGGCGACCGGACTGTCATATCCTGGTAGGCGTGCCAGCTGGCATGGGCCAGCCAGGGAATGATGACGATCAGACCCAGCATGGCGGTCAACATGCCGATGGCCGACAGCACCGCCAGGAGCAAGGCCCACAGCGTCATGACGACGGGCTCGCTGGCGACGGCGCGCCAGCTCTCACCGACGGCCGTGCTGACGGGCACCTTGGTGTCCACCAGCATGGGAATGGCCATGACACTGGATGCAAAAATCGGCGCCGCCAGCAAGGCGCCCATCAGCAACCAGACCTCGAACAGACCCAGTTCTGGCTCCAGCACCACGCTGCGCAGGAAGTCCACCGGCTTTTCAATCGGTTCCGCTGACATCAGGGTGATCAGCCCTGCCGAGGTCAGCACCCAGCCGGTACCGGCCAGGCCCAGCAAGAGGCCAAAGCGCACCAGCCGGCCATCGCCCGAGCGCCACAAGGCGATCACAGCACCCAGGTCCGCCGTGCGGCCGGCGGCCTGCTCGCGACTGATGTGGTAGAGCCCTGTGGCCAGAATCGGGGCCACGATGAGGAAGCCGGAAAACGCACCGGCCAGCAGCCAGAATTGGTCCCGGGCCAGCCACAGCAACAGCCACCCGAAGGCCGCCAGCAGCAGCCCGTGCAGCAGGCCCGGCCCGGGGTTGCGCCGCAGGTCGGCCCAACCCAGCGCCAGCCAGCGCAACGGGGACATCAGGCTCACGGGTTCCGGCTCGGGATTCACAAACGAAACAGGGCGGTTGGACATCGGATTTCCAGCACAAAACGGATGAGGTCACCGCGCCGGACCGTGGTTTATAGCCCTTGGGCCGTGCGCTGCGGTTGACAAAAGTCAAGAGCACCATACACCACGCGGAATGCCCGACGCGAGAAGGCGCATCGGGATGTGGAGACCGGGGTCTGGGCGGGACTGCGCGGGTCAGACCACAGCCCGCACCAGCTGCAGGGTGTAGGGGTGTTGTGGCGCGTCCAGCACTTGCAACGCAGGGCCCTGCTCCACCACCTCGCCATCCTTCATCACCAGCAATTCGTGCGCCATGGCTCGGATCACGGCCACGTCGTGGGTGATCAGCAGGTAGCTCAGGCCGCGCTCGGTCTGCAGCCGCTGCAGCAGGGCAAGCACCTGCTGCTGCACCGTCACGTCCAGGGCGCTGGTGGGCTCGTCGAGCACCAGCAGGCGCGGCCCGACGATCAGCGCGCGCGCAATCGCCAGCCGCTGGCGCTGGCCACCAGAGAATTCGTGCGGATAACGTTGCAGCCAGTCGCCGGCATCGGCGGGGCTTTGCACCAGACCGACATCGGCCAGCGCGGCCACCACCCGGTCTCGCCGCTGAGTCGGCGTGAGCGCCGGTTCGTGCACCAGCAGGCCTTCACCCACGATCTGCTCGACCGTCATGCGCGGCGACAGCGATGAATACGGGTCCTGGAACACCACCTGCATCTGCCGACGCAGCGCGCGGGTCTGGCCCGCCGCTGCCGCCTGCGCCCAGTCGGTGCCGCTGACCTGCAGACGGCCCTGGTACCGCAACAGGCCGAGCGTGGCCAGGGCCAGGGTGGATTTCCCGGACCCCGATTCGCCCACCACACCGAGCGTCTTGCCCGGTGCAATGTTCAGGCTGGCCGACCGCACGGCGATGAATTCGCCCTTCTTGAACCAGCCCCGCAGACCGGGCAAGGGCACCGGATAGCTGACCCGCAAACCTTCGGTGTGCATCACCGGTGCCGCGCCGCTCGCCACCGGGGTTTCGTCCACCTGGCGCTCGGGTCGGCTGGCCAGCAGGCGGCGGGTGTACGCGTGCCGGGGCGCAGAGAACACCTCGGCCACAGCGCCCTGCTCCACCAGGTGGCCACGCTCCATCACGGCCACCCGGTCGGCGAAGCGGCGCACCAGGTTCAGGTCGTGCGTGATCAGCAGCACCGCCATGCCGTGCTGGCGCTGCAGGTCGGACAGCAGGTCCAGGATCTGGCTGCGCAGGCTCACGTCCAGCGCGGTGGTGGGTTCGTCGGCAATCAGCAGCTTGGGGCGGCTGGCCAGCGCCATGGCGATCATGGCGCGCTGGCGCTGGCCACCGCTGAGCTGGTGCGGGTAGGCGCTGGCGCGGCGGGCCGGCTCGGGGATGCCGGTGTCGGCCAGCAGCGCCACCGCAGCGCTCCAGGCCTGCGTGGTGGTCAAACCCTTCTTGAGTTGCAGCACCTCGGTGATCTGGTCGCCCACGGTGTAGAGCGGATTGAGTGCCGTCATCGGCTCCTGGAAGATCACCGCCACCTCGTCGCCTCGCACCCCCCGCAGCTGGTGTTCGCTCAGCCGCAGCAGGTCGCGCCCATCCAGTTGGGCCGAACCCGACACCTGCGCGTTGTGCACCAGTCGCAGCAGCGACAGGGCCGACACCGTTTTGCCGGAACCCGATTCACCCACCAGGGCCAGTTTCTCACTCGGTGCAATCGAGAAACTGATGTCCTGAACAACCTTCAACCCATTGAACGCAACGCAAAGGCCCTGAACGTCGAGCAAGGGTTTCATTGGTCCTGCTTTCTCGGGTCGAGCGCATCGCGCAGGGCGTCGCCCATGAAGGTCAGCAGCAGCAATGTGCCCACCAGCACCGCGAAGGTGGAGAGCGAAATCCACCAGGCGTCGATGTTGTTCTTGCCCTGGCTCAGCAGCTCACCCAGCGAAGGCGTGCCGGGCGGCACACCGAGGCCCAGGAAGTCCAGCGAAGTCAGCGCCAGGATCGCCGCGCTCATGCGAAACGGCAGGAAGGTGACCACCGGGGTCAGGCTGTTGGGCAGCACATGGCGCCAGATGATCTGCCAGCTCGACAGGCCCATGGCGCGCGCGGCGCGCACGTAGTCCATCTGCCGGTTGCGCAGGAACTCGGCCCGCACGTAATCGGACAAACCCATCCAGCCGAACAGGCTGAGCAGCACCAGCAGCAGGCCGATGCTGGGCGCCAGGATGGCCGAGAAGATGATCAGCAGGTACAGCTCGGGCATGGAGCTCCAGACTTCGATGAAGCGCTGGAACGCGAGGTCGGTCTTGCCGCCGAAAAACCCCTGGATGGCGCCGGTGACGATGCCCAGCACCGTGCCCACCAGCGTGAGCGCCAGGGCGAACAGCACGCTGACGCGAAAGCCGTAGATCAGCTGCGCCAGCAGATCGCGGCCACGGTCGTCGGTGCCCAGCCAGTTGTCGGCGGTCGGCTTGGACGGGTTGGGCTCTTTGGCGAAGTAGTTGAGCGTCTTGGGGCCGTAGGGGTTGGGTGCGTAAACCGCCCAGTTGTCGCCTTGGGTCAGACGCTCACGGATGAAGGGATCGAGGTAATCGGTGTTGCTCTCGAAATCGCCGCCGAAGGTGGTTTCGGGGTAGTCGTGCACCAGCGGCCAGTAGGTCTGGCCTTCGTAGCGCACCACCAGTGGCCGGTCGTTCGACAGCACTTCGGCGAACAGGCTGAGCACCACCAGCGCACAAAAAGCCAGCAGACTCCAGTAGCCCAGGCGGTTGCGCCTGAAGCGCTGCCAGGCGCGTGCACCTGGGCTGCGTGCCACGGTTTCAGTGGTGCTCATTCGTGCCCGCCGTTCGAGAGGTTGCAGCACGGGCATCGACCGGGAACGCCGCAGAACCGGCTTTGCCGGGCCGCCAGCGTTGCCCCTTGAGGGGCGAAGCGGCTACACGCAGTGAGCAAGCGATGGGGGTGTGCCATGTTCAGTCGAACCTCACCCGGGGATCGACCCAGACGTAGCAGAGGTCGGAGATGAGCTTGGTGACCAGCCCGATCAGGGTGAACAGGTAGAGCGTGCCGAGCACGACCGGGTAGTCGCGCCGGATCACGCTCTCGTAACTCAACAGCCCCAGACCGTCGAGCGAGAACAGGGTCTCGATCAGCAGCGAACCCGCGAAAAAGGCGCCGATGAACGCCGCCGGGAAGCCGGTGACGATGGGGATCAGCGCGTTGCGGAACACGTGCTTCCACAGCACCTGCCGCTCGCTCAGGCCCTTGGCGCGCGCGGTCATCACGTACTGTTTGCGGATCTCTTCCAGAAACGCGTTCTTGGTCAGCATGGCCGTCACCGCAAAACTGCCCAGCACCATGGCCGTGACCGGCAGGGTGATGTGCCAGAGGTAGTCCACGACGCGCGCGCCCCAGCTCAGCTCTTCCCAGTTCGAGGACGTCAGCCCGCGCAGCGGAAACCATTGCAGCTGGCCGCCAAAGATCACCAGCAAGGCAACGCCCAGCACAAAGCCAGGGATGGCATAGCCCACCAGCACGATCAGCGTGGTGACCAGGTCGAACCGGGAGCCCGCGCGCACCGCCTTGGCCACACCCAGCGGCACCGCCACCGCATAGCTGATGAAAAAGGTCCACAAACCCAGGCTGATGGACACCGGCAGCTTTTCCCAGATCAGGGTGGACACCGCCTTGTTCTGGAAGAAACTGGTGCCGAGGTCGAAGCGCGCGAACTGGCCGAGCATCTGGATGAAGCGCTCGTGCGCCGGTTTGTCAAAGCCGTACAGTGCCTTGATCTCTTCCAGCCGCTTGGGGTCCACCCCCTGCGCACCGCGGTAGATCGAGCCGCCTTCGGCCCCGGTGCCCTGCCCGGTCCGCGCTTCGGCCAGGTACTGCTCCACCGGCCCGCCGGGCACGAACTGCAGGACCACGAAGGTCAGCAACAACACCCCGAACAGCGTCGGGATCATCAGCAGCAAACGTTTGAGGATGTAGACCCACATGTCAGTACCGCCTGGCCGCTCCAAAGGTGCTGACAGCCCCCATGGGGGGCAGCGAACAAAGTGAGCGTGGGGGCGTCATGTCAGTTGCTCCACCAGGTGTCGATGGCCCAATTCTCGCCGCCTGCATAAGGGGGCATGGCCGCAGGGCGATCAAGTTTCCAGCTGTTGTAGACCATGCGGTGCGTGCTGGCCGACCACTGCGGCACCAGGTAGTGGCTGTGCATGATGACGCGGTCCAGCGCCCGGCAGGCGGCCAGAAAATCCGGGCGGTTGTCGGCCTGCACCATGCGACCGATGATCGCGTCCACCGCCGGGCTTTTGACGCCCGCCATGTTGCCCGAGTCTTCGGTGTCGGCGGCTTTGCTGCCGAACAGGTCGGCGTACTCCGGGCCGGGGTTGTGCGTGCCGCCGTAGGCCAGCGAGGTGACGTCGAAGTTGAAGCTGCGCAAGCGCTGCTGGTACAAGGCAAAGTCCACCGGGCGAAAGCGCAGCTGGATGCCCAGCCTCTCCAGGTTGCGCGCCCAGGGCGTGACCACCCGGGCACCGGCCTCGTTGCTGTCCAGGTACTCCAGTTCCAGCGCCTGCCCCTGGGCATTGCGCAACACCCCGGCCTGCACCGTCCACCCCGCCTCGCGCAGCAAGGCCTGGGCGCGCCGCAAATTGCCGCGCAGCGAATCCTCGCCATCGGTGCGTGGCGCCTGGTAGGCCGGGCCAAACACCGTGGCGGGCAGCTGGGCGCGCCAGGGTTCGAGCAGCGCGAGTTCTGCGCCGGACGGCATTCCAGATGGCGAACAATCGGTGTTGCCAAACAGCCCCTGCACCCGCTGGTAGGCGCCGTAAAACATCTGGCGGTTCATCCACTCGTAGTCCATGGCCAGGCCCAGGGCCTGACGGACCCGGATGTCGGCCAGCAGCGGGCGCCGGGTGTTGAGCACGTAACTCTGGAAACCGGTCGGCAGGCGGTGCGTGAATTCGGTCTTCACCAGCTCACCCGTGTCAAAGCGCTTGCCGTTGACCCGCCGGGCCCAGTCGCCGGCCGAGAAGAAGCGCATGAGGTCGAACTCGCCGGCCTTGAGCGCCTCCAGCCGCGCGGTGTTGTCCTTGTAGATCTTGACCGTGATGCGGTCGAAGTTGGCGGTGCCCTTGCGCACCGGCAGATCGCGCGCCCAGTACTGCGGATCGCGCACGTAGGTGATGTCTTTGCCGAAGCGAACCGGACCAATTTTGTACGGGCCACTGCCGATGGGGATGTCCATCACGACCTGATCGAAAGCCTTGCGCTGGCCGGTCTTGGGGTCCGGCTCGTTGCCCCAGTCGCGGCTGAACACCGGCAGGCCACCCACCGTCAGGGGCAGTTCGCGGTTGGGCTTTTTGAAGCGGTAGCGCACGGTCCGTTCGTCGATCACATCCAGTCCGGCCACGTCGTCGAGCACCGTCTTGTAGGCGGGCGAGGTGTGCGGCCCCATCAGGGTGTCGAAGCTGTGTTTGACGTCGGCCGCCAGCACCGGCGCACCGTTGTGAAAGCGGGCCTGCGGGCGCAGGCGGAAGGTGGCGGACAGGCGGTCCGGTGCAATGTCCACGTCCTCGGCCAGCAGGCCGTAGCCCGAGCCGGTCTCGTCCAGCGAACCGGTCAACAAGGTGTCGAACATCAGCGCCGACAGATAGGCCGGCGCGTTGCCGCGCAGCGTGAACGGGTTGTATTTGTCGAAGGTGGAGACGCGCAGATTGCTCACCAGCCGCAGCTCGCCGCCCTTGGGCGCGACCGGGTTGACATAGGCAAAGTGCGTGAAGGACGCCGGGTACTTCAGATCGCCCCAGAGCGCGTAGCCGTGGGCGGCCCAGGCGGGCGCTGCCAGCACCAGCATCGCGAGGACGGCGCCGCACTGCCGGGGCAGAAAGCGGAGTCGGACGGGTGGGATGCGCATGCGACAATTCTGCTGGAATTTTCTTTGGAGACTGAACAATGGGTTTTCTTGCTGGCAAAAAACTGCTGATCACGGGCGTGCTGTCCAACCGGTCCATCGCCTACGGCGTGGCCAAAGCCTGCCATGAACAGGGTGCCGAGCTGGCTTTCAGCTACGTGGGTGAGCGCTTCAAGGACCGCATCACCGAGTTCGCCGCCGACTTCGATTCGAATCTGATCTTTGACTGCGACGTCGGTTCCGACGAGCAGATCGAGAAGATGTTTGCCGACCTGTCGCAGACCTGGCCCAGGTTCGACGGCTTCGTGCACAGCATCGGTTTCGCGCCGCGCGAAGCCATCGCGGGCGACTTCCTCGACGGCCTGTCACGCGAGAACTTCCGCATCGCCCACGACATCAGCGCCTACAGCTTCCCCGGGATGGCCAAGGCTGCCCTGCCCTACCTGAACGACAAAGCAGCGCTGCTGACGCTGAGCTACCTGGGGGCGCTGCGCATCATCCCGCACTACAACACCATGGGCCTGGCCAAGGCCAGCCTGGAGGCTTCGGTGCGCTACCTGGCCGAATCTTTCGGCCCGCGCGGCATGCGCGTCAACGGCATCAGCGCCGGTCCGATCAAGACGCTGGCGGCCAGCGGCATCAAGGACTTCGGGAAATTGCTGGCCGTGGTGGCCGCAGCCTCGCCCACGCGGCGCAACGTGACCATCGAAGAGGTGGGCAACGTGGCCGCGTTCCTGCTGTCCGACCTGGCCTCCGGCGTGACCGCCGAAATCACCTATGTAGACGGCGGCTTCAGCCAGACGGGCGGCATCAGCCGCGACAGCGAACAGGTCGCGTGATCCGGCCAGTGGCGGGCGCATCCATGCGGCAGGCGGTTCACCCTGACCTGCGGCGCCGGTCCCTGCTGCTGGTCGGCGCCTTGCTGCCCCTGCTGCCCAGGATGGGGCGGGCAGCGGACGCGGCAGCGCCTGCCCTGATGCTGGCCCAGGTCTACCGCCCCGGCATCGACCTGTCCCCCTACTGG
The DNA here is from genome assembly GCA_013823655.1 of Comamonadaceae bacterium. Lineage (GTDB taxonomy): Bacteria > Pseudomonadota > Gammaproteobacteria > Burkholderiales > Burkholderiaceae_C > Hydrogenophaga. The sequence goes on from PNMN01000008.1 coordinate 13,857, forward strand.
CTGAGCGAAAAATACGATGGCGTGCGCGGCCACTGGGACGGCCAGCGCCTGCTCACGCGCGGTGGCCATGTGGTGAACGCGCCGGCCTGGTTCACCGCAGGCTGGCCCGCCGAGCCCATGGACGGCGAGTTGTGGGCGGGTCGCGGTGGCTTCGAGACCGCGCTCTCCACCGTGCGCCAGCAGCGGCCCAACGAACAGGCCTGGCGCGGCATCCGCTTCATGGTGTTTGACCTGCCGACGCACCCGGGTGTGTTCAGCGAGCGCATCGCCGCCTACACCGAGCGCGTGCAGGCGCTCGATCAACCCTGGGTCCAGGCCGTGTTGCAGGAGCGCGTGGCGAGCCACACGGACCTGCTGAAACGACTCGACCGTGTGGTGCGTGCCGGAGGCGAAGGCCTGATGCTGCACCGGGGCGACGCGCTCTACCGCGCCGAGCGCAGCCAGGCACTGCTCAAGGTCAAGACCCACGAAGACGCCGAGGCGCGGGTGATGGCCCACCTGCCCGGGCAGGGAAAATACGCGGGCCTGCTCGGCGCCCTGCTGGTGGAGAGCGCCGACGGTCGCCGCTTTCGCATCGGCAGCGGCTTCAGCGACACGCTGCGCCGCGAACCGCCTGCGCTGGGTACCTGGATCACCTACCGTTTTCGCGGGCTGCACGAGAGTGGCTTGCCACGGTTTGCCACCTACCTGCGGGTGCGCTCCGACACCGACCTGAACCCGCCAGAACCGCTCTCACGGTGAGCCGTTGCGGCTTGCCGCAGGGCTCAGGCGCTGGCCTGGCGCAAGATGGTGTAGAGCTGGTCCTTGAGCAGCAGTTTTTCCTTCTTCAACTGCTCGATCTCGACATGCGTGCCGGGTTCGATGCGGGCTTCCTTGTTGCGGATCACCTGATCCAGCTCGTTGTGCTTGTCAAAAAGACGGGTGAAGTGGGCGTCGTGGCCCTTGAGGCGGGTGATGAGATCGCGGTATTCAGGAAACATGAAACCTCCGGGTTCACACAAGGCGGGTGCCATAAGCGTCCGGTCGGCAGAGCGCCCACCGGACGGACTCGAAAGCATCTTAACGCGGGTCTCGGCAGTGCCAGGAAGGCCTCAACAGAAGGCCTCAGGCCGCCACGCAGTCCGCGTAGTAGCGCACCACGCCGTCGAGTCCAGACTCCTGCACCAGACCATGGATGTCGGTTTCGAAACCAGGGCACTCGCGAGCGAACTCCCGGTTGAACTTCAGATAGTCGACGATCTTTTTGTTGAACACCTCGCCCGGGATCAGCAGCGGAATGCCCGGCGGGTACGGCGTCACCAGGCTGGTGGTGATGCGACCTTCCAGGTCGTCGATCGGCACGCGTTGCGTGGTGCGGCGGGCGATGTGCGCGAACGCGTCGCTGGGTTTCATGGACGGCGTGTGGTCGCTCAGGTACATGTCGGTGGTCAGGCGCGCGATGTCGTACTTGGCGTAGAGCGCGTGCACGTGCTGGCACAGGTCGCGCAACCCCATCTGCTCGTAGCGCGGCTGCTTGGCGCAAAACTCCGGCATGGTGCGCCACATCGGCTGGTTCTTGGCGTAGTCGTCCTTGAACTGCTGCAGCGCGGTCAGCAGCGTGTTCCAGCGGCCCTTGGTGATGCCGATGGTGAACATGATGAAGAACGAGTACAGACCCGTCTTCTCCACCACCACGCCGTGCTCGACCAGAAACTTGGTGACGATGGAAGCCGGAATGCCGGTGGGCTCAAAGCGACCGTCCAGGTTCAGCCCCGGCGTGACGATGGTCGCCTTGATCGGGTCCAGCATGTTGAAGCCCGGCGCCATGTCGCCAAAGCCGTGCCAGTCGTCCTCGGTGTCCTTGTCGTCCTTCTTGCGGTTGAGCACCCAGTCGCTGGCGCGACCGATGCCTTCGCCGACCAGTTCGTCAGGCCCCCAGACCTTGAACCACCAGTCGTCGTCGCCGAACTCCTCGTCCACCTTGCGCATGGCACGGCGAAAGTCCAGCGCCTCGGCAATGCTCTCTTCCACCAGCGCGGTGCCGCCGGGCGGCTCCATCATGGCAGCAGCCACGTCGCAGCTGGCGATGATGCTGTACTGCGGGCTGGTGCTGGTGTGCATCAGGTAGGCCTCGTTGAAGAGGTGGCGATCCAGCTTGGTGCTCTGCGAATCCTGCACCAGCACGTGGCTGGCCTGGCTGATGCCGGCCAGCAGCTTGTGGATCGACTGCGTGGCGTACACCACCGAGTTCTGCGGGCGCGACCGCTTCTTGCCCATGGCGTGGTAAGTGCCGTAGAAGGGATGGAAGGCGGCGTGCGGCAACCAGGCTTCGTCGAAGTGCAGGTTGTCCACATAACCATCGAGCAGGCTCTTGATGGTTTCGGTGTTGTAGAGCACACCGTCGTAGGTGGACTGCGTGAGCGTGAGCACGCGGGGCTTGACCTTCTCGGCATCCACCCCGGCCAGCAAAGGGTTGGCGCGGATCTTGGCCTGGATGGCCTCGATCTCGAATTCGGCCTGTGGAATCGGGCCGATGATGCCGTAGTGGTTGCGCGTGGGTTTCAAAAAGACGGGGATCGCGCCCGTCATGATGATGCTGTGCAGGACGGACTTGTGGCAGTTGCGGTCCACCACCACCACGTCGCCGGGTGCCACCGTGTAATGCCAGACGATTTTGTTGCTGGTGCTGGTGCCGTTGGTCACGAAGTAGCAGTGGTCGGCATTGAAGATGCGCGCCGCATTGCGTTCGCTCGCGCCGATGGCGCCGTTGTGGTCCAGCAGTTGCCCGAGTTCCTCCACCGCGTTGCAGACATCGGCGCGCAGCATGTTTTCACCATAAAACTGGTGGTACATCTGGCCGACCGGACTTTTCAAGAAGGCCACGCCGCCCGAGTGACCGGGGCAATGCCAGGAATACGAGCCGTCCTCCGCGTAGTCCAGCAGTGCCTTGAAGAACGGCGGCTGGATGCCTTCGAGGTAGCTCTTGGCTTCGCGGATGATGTGGCGCGCCACGAACTCCGGCGTGTCTTCGAACATGTGGATGAAGCCATGCAGCTCGCGCAGGATGTCGTTGGGCAGGTGGCGGCTGGTCTTGGTCTCGCCGTGCACGTAGATCGGCACGTCGGCGTTCTTGCGGCGCACTTCTTCAATGAAGTTGCGCAGGTTCAGCACCACCGGGTCCAGCTCCGGGCCGGGGCTGAACTCTTCATCGTCGATGGACAGAATGAAAGCACTGGCGCGCGACTGCTGCTGGGCAAACTGCGACAGATCGCCGTAGCTGGTGGCGCCCACCACCTCGAAACCCTCGGCCTCGATGGCCTGCGCCAGGGCTCGAATGCCCAGGCCCGAGGTGTTCTCGGAGCGGAAATCCTCGTCGATGATGACGATCGGGAAGCGGAATTTCATGGCAATCTCCGGCCGCTGTGGCGGCCTGTGTGACGAAAAGGGAGCGAAGCAGGCGCGAAGTGTACGGAAATCGTGTGGCCCTGCTCTTTCGACAAAGGGCTTTTGCCGCAGAATGTGGCACGGGTCAGACATTCACGGGAATGCCTGCGCAGTTCAGGAGTTGACATGTCGGATTCCACCCTCTGGTGGTTGCTTGCCGGTGCCGCCGTTGCGCTGGAGCTGTTCTCGGGAACCTTTTACCTGCTGATGCTCGCGCTCGGCCTGGCTGCGGGTGCGCTGGCGGCACATGCTGGCGCAGGCTTGGCGCTGCAGCTGACCGCAGCGGCGGTGGTGGGCTCGGCGGCGGTCGTCGCCTGGTACCTGGTCAAAAAACGCGGGCCGTCCGATCCCTCCGCGCAAGCCCTGCGCAGTGTCAACCTGGACGTCGGCGAAGTGATTCAGGTCGACGCCTGGCAGCCCGATGGCACCGCCAGCGTGAAGTACCGGGGCGCGCAGTGGACCGCCATCCAGCGCCCGGGCAACCCACCCACCCCGGGCAGCTACCGCGTGGCCGAGCTGGTCGGCAACCGGCTGCTGGTGGAAAAAGTCTGAACTTGCCCGCTGCACACCCCTCCTATCGTCACGCTGATCCAGCGCGCCACCTTTTCAATCCACAGGGAACCCCATGGAAATCGCCGTCCTCCTCTTCGTCATTGCCGCCATCTTCATCACCCGCTCGATCAAGGTCGTGCCACAGCAAAACGCCTGGGTGGTGGAGCGCCTGGGCAAATACCACGGCAGCCTCACACCCGGTCTCAACTTCCTCATGCCCTTCATCGACAAGGTGGCCTACAAACACAGCCTGAAAGAAATCCCGCTGGACGTGCCCAGCCAGGTCTGCATCACCCGCGACAACACCCAGTTGCAGGTCGACGGCATCCTGTACTTCCAGGTCACCGACCCGATGCGCGCGAGCTACGGCTCGTCCAACTACATCATGGCCGTGACCCAGCTCGCCCAGACCTCGCTGCGCTCGGTGATCGGCAAGCTGGAGCTGGACAAGACCTTCGAAGAACGCGACATCATCAACGCCCAGATCGTCCAGGCGATCGACGAGGCCGCCCTGAACTGGGGCGTGAAGGTGTTGCGTTACGAAATCAAGGACCTCACGCCGCCCAAGGAAATCCTGCACGCCATGCAGGCGCAAATCACCGCCGAACGGGAAAAGCGCGCACTGATCGCCGCGTCCGAAGGACGGCGCCAGGAGCAGATCAACATTGCCACCGGTGAACGCGAAGCCTTCATTGCCCGCTCCGAAGGCGAAAAGCAGGCCGCCATCAACAACGCCCAGGGTGAAGCGGCCGCGATCACCGAAGTGGCCAACGCCACGGCCCTGGCCATTGAGCGCATCGCTCATGCCATCAACCAGCCGGGCGGCGAACAGGCCGTGCAGCTGAAGGTGGCCGAACGCGCCGTGGATGCCTACGGCAAGGTGGCTGCAGACGCCACCACCACACTCATCATCCCCGGCAACATGAGCGAAGTCTCCGCCCTGATCGGTTCGGCCATGAAGATGATCGGCACCGGCAAGCAAGGCGCTGGCGCTGGCGCCTGAAGCCCCATGGCGGCCTGCTACAATGCAAGGCTTCGCGGAGAGGTGGATGAGCGGTTTAAGTCGCACGCCTGGAAAGCGTGTGTGGGCTAATCCCCACCGCGGGTTCGAATCCCGCCCTCTCCGCCAAAAATGAGTCCCAGAGCGTCCCAGGACGCCTCCCAAGACACCCTGAAAGCCCCGGCTACCCCAGTGTTCCGGGGCTTTTTTGTTTCCGGACATCCCACAACGGTTCTTGCCATCCAAGGATTGCGTGGGCATCAACAGGCGGGGTCACTGCCGGATTTAGGGTCACGTGCGTGACCAGCTTCCAGTTCATCAGGGCGGGCGTGATCCCGGCAGAGCTGCAATCTGCAAGCGCTCACTGGAGTACCTTCGCCCTGCGGGCTGCGGTGCGCGCTGGCTTGGGAACGGCCCGGCGCGGCGCTCATCTGGCACGGGGCGAGGACTGTCGTGGTGCAGGCGGCGGTCAGGCTTCGAAGGCGTGAGCCAGTTTTTCTTTCGGCAGCGTCAGCAACAGCTCCATGCGCTCTCCCAGCAGGAGCAGCGTCAGGCGGTAGGCATCGTGCCGCTCCTCTTCTGTGCCCTGGACGCGTGACGGGTCGGGGTAGTGCCAGTGGGCCGACGCCGGATGTCCGGGCCAAGCTGGCTCGGACTCCCCGGTCGCGTGGTCGGAGATCGTCACCACCAGATCCATGTGGGGTGCGTCGGGGGCGGAGAATTCGTGCCAGCTCTTGCTGCGCAGGCCGTCGGTGGACACACCGGCACGGTGCAGCGCCTCCAGCGCAAAGGGGTCGGGGCTTTGCGCCTCATCAGGCTCCATGCCCGCCGAGTAGGCTTGCATCCGGCCGTGGGACCGGTTGTTGAGCACCGCTTCGGCCAGAATGCTGCGCACCCGGTTGTGTGCACACAGGAACAGGACGTTGACGGGTTGCGGATCGGTCATCGGTTTCTCCAGTGGCTGTGCGAATGGTGGTCCAGCCCTCATCCATACCGTCCGGTGATGTAGTCCTCGGTGCGCTTTTGCTCGGGTTTGAGAAACATCTCGGCCGTATCGCCGACTTCGACCAGATCGCCCAGGTGGAAAAAGGCGGTGCGGTCGGACACGCGTGCGGCCTGCTGCATGTTGTGCGTGACGATGATGATGGTGAAGTTTTGTTTGAGTTCGTGGATCAGTTCTTCGATGTGACCGGTGGCGATCGGGTCCAGGGCCGAGCATGGTTCGTCCATCAGGATCACATCGGGGCTCACCGCGATGGCGCGGGCGATGCACAAGCGCTGCTGCTGGCCACCCGAGAGCCCGGTTCCCGGGGCGTCCAGGCGATCCTTCACTTCGGCCCACAGGCCAGCCCGGCTCAGGCTCGATTCAACAATGTCGTCGAGGTCGGACTTGGCGCTCACCAGGCCGTGCAGGCGCGGTCCATAGGCCACGTTTTCGTAAATCGATTTCGGAAACGGGTTGGGTTTTTGGAAAACCATGCCGATCTGGGCGCGCAGCAGCACGACGTCCAGATCCGGGGACAGGATGTTGCGCCCGTCGAGCATGATGCTGCCGCTCACACGAGCACCCGCCACGGTGTCGTTCATGCGGTTGAAGCAGCGCAGCAGCGTCGACTTGCCACAGCCCGATGGGCCGATGAAGGCGGTCACCTCATGCTTGAAGATGTCCAGCGAGACGCCGTGCAGCGCTTCCTTCTGGCCATAGAACACACGCACATCGCGCGCCGAGAGCTTGACTTCGCCCCCGCCGACACGGGTCTGCGCCAGCCCCTTTTGCGCCGCCACACCGGCCTCGGTGAGTTGCATCGTACTTGCCATTGCCATGTTGTGATTCCTTACCAACGCGTCTCATAACGCTTGCGCAACCAGATGGCCACGGCATTCAACACCAGCATCATCGCCAGCAGAACGATGATGGCCGCCGAACCGCGCCCTTCGAAGAAGTTGCGCAACTCGTTCGACTCCCACAGAAAAATTTGCACCGGCAGCGCGGTCGACTGATCGAAAGGCGTCGCAGGCACGCTGGCCACGAAGGCGCTCATGCCAATCAGCAGCAGCGGCCCGGTTTCGCCCAGCGCTTGCGCAACGCCCAGGATCATCGCCGTCAGGATGCCGGGCATGGCCAGCGGGATCACATGGTCGGTCAGGGTTTGCATCTTCGAAGCGCCCACGCCGAGCGCTGCCTCGCGGATCGATGGCGGAACGGCCTTCAGCGCGGCGCGCGTGGCGATGATGACGGTGGGCAGCGTCATCAGCGTCAGCACCAGTCCGCCGACGATGGGCGAGGAGATCGGCAGCTTGAACCAGAGGATGAAGACCACCGCGCCGAACAGGCCGAAGATGATCGACGGCACCGCAGCCAGGTTGTTGATGTTGACCTCGATGAAATCGGTCAGCCAGTTGCGTGGCGCGAACTCCTCAAGGTAGACCGCTGCCGCCACCCCCACCGGCATGGCGAGCAGGATGACGATGATCATCATGAACAGCGTGCCGACCATCGCGCCGGCCAGACCGGCTGATGCCAGCGAGCTGCGCGAATCGGTGTTCATGAACAGCGCGGTGCTGAACTTGTTCTGGATCACCCCCTGGGCCTGCAGCTGGTCGGCCCACTGGCGGGTCCGTGCGCTCAGTTGCTGCTGCTCGTCGGGCAGGCTGCGGTCGATGTTGCCCTTGAGCCAGACATCGACGTTGGCATCGGTCAACAGGTTCAGACGGACCGTCTTGCCGATGATGCCGGGGTCTTCGACCACCAGATCGCGCAGCGCGAACAGCTCGCCATTGGTGACCAGTTGCAAGGCGTCATCCGGGTGCTCTTGCGCCTCGGGCACCAGTTTGATGATCGCCTGGGTCACCAACTGACTGAAGTCGAGGAAACCCAGTTCGATCTGCCACTGCTGCAGCCGCGCCTGGTAGGCCGCAGGCGTCTCGCCGGTGGCCATTTCAGGCTTCGGTCCCACCTGCACCACCTCAGGGTCGAAGTGCACATCGATCACGAATGTCGATTGCCAGAAGGCGGGAAGTCCGGTCTTCAGGATCGATCCAAAAAAGATCAACACCAGCAGCAAGGAGATCGCCACGGCGGCAACGCCCATGCCGTGGAACAGGCTTTCGCGCCGCTGGCGCCGGCGCAGCGAGTTTTCCACCCGCTGCGCAATGGCGGCGTAGCCGCCCAGGGTCAGTGTCTGGCTCATGGGGTCCCTCGTACGCACTCGTACTCACTCATACTGTTCACGGTAGCGGCGCACAATCACCAGCGCGATCACGTTGAGCACCAGGGTCAGGAAGAACAGCGTCAGGCCGAGCGCAAAGCCGACCAGCGATTGCGGGCTGGAAAAGTCCTGGTCGCCGGTGAGCTGGTTGACGATCGAGACCGTGATCGTCGAAACCGATTCGAACGGATTGGCCGTCAACCGGGGCGCATTGCCGGCCGCCAGCACCACGATCATGGTCTCGCCAATGGCCTTGCTCACGCCCAGCAGCACGGCGCCGACGATGCCCGGCAACGCCGCCGGTAACACCACCTTGATGATGGTTTCGCCTTGGTACCGCCCAGTGCCAGCGAGCCGTCGCGCATGGCGCGCGGCACCTGGGTGATGATGTCGTCGGACAGCGACGAGATGAACGGGATGATCATCATGCCGATCACCACACCGGCCGTCAGGGCCGAGGTCGTTCGGATGTTCAACCCCACGGCAGCGCCAGCGGCCGACAGGAACGGACCGACCACGATCAGGGCAAACACGCCGTAAACGATGGTCGGGATGCCGGCCAGCACCTCGATCACCGGTTTGGCGATGTTGCGCACCCGGGGCGAGGCGTATTCGGACATGTAGATGGCCGTCATCAACCCCAGCGGCACCGCCACCAGCATGGCGATGGCCATGATCAGCAGCGTGCCTGCCAGCAGGGGCAGCAGGCCAAAGCCACCCTGGCCACCGTCGCCGACGGTGGCGAAGCGCGGATTCCAGGTGGTGCCAAAGAAGAAGTCGGTCGGCTTGACGTACTCAAAGAAACGCAGCGATTCGCCCAGCATGGACAGCACGATGCCCACGGTGGTGACGACGGCCACCGCCGAGCACGCGATCAGCGCGATCTCGATGGCGCGCTCCACCTTGTCCCGGGCCCGCACGGCAGCGGTGGTGTGGCGCCAGGACCAGAACAGGCCCAGCGCCGCGCAGGCGGCCATCAATGCCAGCGTCACCGCCTGGCCTGTGCCGTTGAGCCGCTGCATGTAGGCGGCAGCGGCCTGCTCGAAGGGCTGCACCTGCCCCGTCAGACCGAAGCCACTGGCCAGGTTGTCGATGCGACGCATCAGCGCGCTCTGCTGCAGGTCTTGCGGCGGCAGGTGTTCGGTCGGGATGCTGCTGAGCACCACGGACTCGATGACCGTCGTGCCGAAGACCACCCACAGGATGTAGATGCCGACCGCCGGGATCACGGCGCGCAGCACCGCGAGCAGTCCATGGTAGGCCGGTCGGGAATGCAGGCGCCCGGCGCCGGACCCGGCGACGGAACGGCTGCGGGTCAGGCCGAGCTGGTAGGCCAGCGCCGTCAGAAGCAACAGAGCGACGACGATCGTCAGATTTCCCACGATGTGTCCTCGCTGGATCGAATGAAAAACCGGGCGGTGGCCATCGGCAGCACCGCCCCACGCAAGAGCAGGATCAGTTCACGGCCTTGCGAGCGCGCACAGCGGACGCGATTTCCGTGCGCTCCTTGGCGCTCAGGGGAATCAGGCCGGCTTTTTCAGCCGCGCTGCCCCTGCCGGAAGCCTGGGTGGTCAGGAAGAACTGGGCGTATTCCAGCAGACCGGGGATCACGCCCACATGCTCATCCTTGACGTAGAAATACAGCGGACGAGACACCGGGTACTGACCGGCGATGATGGCTTCGTCGCTGGGCGTCACACCGTTGACGGTGGCGACTTGCAGACGGTCGCGGTTGGTGTCGTAGAAGCTCAGACCGAACACCCCCAGCGCGGTGCGCTGTGCATCCAGGCGGGCCAGGGTCTCGGTGTAGTCGCCGGCCACTTCGATCACGCGACCATCGGTGCGCATGGCCTTGCAGAGACTTTCCACGGCCTTGGCATCCGTCATGGCCTTCACTTCCGGCAGAGACTGGCAGCCCGGGATCACCATTCTCTCTTCGTACACCTCGCGCGTGCCATGGTTGGAGCCAGGGATCACGAGCACGATTTCCTGGTTGGGCAGCGCGGCGTCGATCTGCGACCAGCGGCTGTATGGGTTGGCCACCATCTTGCCGCCTTGCGGCACCTCCTTGGCCTGGGCCAGGAACACATGCTGCGGCTGCAGTGCGAACTTGCCACCGTCGCGACGCGACGCGAACACGATGCCGTCGTAGCCAAACTTGACCTCGATGATCTTGTTGACGCCGTTCTTCTTGCAGGCCTCCACCTCGGCCGGGCGGATCGGACGCGACGCGTTGGCGATGTCGATCGTGTTGGCACCGACACCCTGGCAGAACTGGCGCAAGCCTCCGCCAGTGCCCCCAGAGGCAACCACCGGGGTCTTGAACTGGGGGAACGTCTTGCCGAACTGCTCGGCAACAATCGATGCGAACGGCAGAACGGTCGAACTGCCCGCAATCTGGATCGTGTCGCGAGCAGAGGCAGGCAGGGCGATAAATGCTGTCGCAAACGCTGCCGCACATGCGCTGGCCAAAGAAGAGCGGCGAAGATTCAGACGGATTGTGTTCATGTAGATACCTCAGAGCTGGTGAAGTGTTGCTGCCTCTATCTCCGCATTCATCCAGAGTGCGGACGCGGGGAACCATCCCCTCGCCAGCAATGATGGCCGCTCAATATGACAATGCTGTTACAACAGCAAGGCATCGGACTTGCCCCATAGTGGTGCGCCCAGCGGGCCCGCGCACCACCGCTTCACGCCGACCCAAGGCGCTCAGTGCGGTGGCAACGCAATCACCAGCGCGCTGCGGGGCATGGTGGCCATCGCCGTCTGCCCCTTGCGACGGGCGAACGGATGGGTGGCGAACCCCACCCAGCTCGCACCCCCTCCCAGCGAGAGCGTCACCTCATCCCGGTTTTGCCCGCGATCGATTCGCAGCACCTGGCCGGGCAACTGGCACTGACCGGGTGCCGCAGCGGCGGATGTGCCAGCGATGTCCACCGCCGTCGCCTTGCACAGCAACAGCACCGGCAGATCGGTCCGCAGGCCCAGCAGGTCGGCACTTTCGCGGGTGATCGATGCGGTCAAGCGGTGGCCGCCTTCGGTTCTCAGGCGAACGTGCATCACCGGGTCACCCTGGGCCACAGACTCCACCCCGTCGACAAACGCCGGCACCTGGTTGCGCATGCTGGTCTGCACACCCAGGCCCAGCCCCATCGGGTTGGCAGAAACCACACCCGCATGGCGCGCGAGCACGGTATCGCGTGCGCGCGCCAGCTCGCCGGCCAGCGCCAACAGGTGCCGCCCCTGATCGGTGATGCGCGCACCGCCGCCGCCGCTCCCCCCCACGGTGCGCTCCACCAGCGCCACGCCGCTCAGACTGGTCAGCGTGTCGATGGCCTGCCAGGCCGCCTTGTAGCTGATGCCCGCATCGCGCGCGGCTTGCGAGATCGAGCCCGTCTCCCCCACCCTGCGCAACACCTCCAGGCGCTTGTCGCTGACGGCGTGGCCAAGGGCTTCGGTCAGGTTCGGGTTGGCGGTGTCGGACATGAGCGGATTGTTTCACGACAGGGCCGCAAGGCCCGGCAAGGCCATGCGGCAGCGCTACACTCGCTATTCCACTTCGGGATAGCGAGTATCCGCCACCCAAAGTCTTGCACACCCATTTGCCGAGGTTCCCCATGCGCCTGCCTTTCCGTACCCTGGCCACCCTGCTGATGGCCGCGTTCGCCCACCATGCGGCCTGGGCGGCGGATGCCACCGTGGCCGTCGCCGCCAACTTTGCCGAACCCATCAAGGCGATTGCCGCCGTGCTGGAGAAGACCACCGGCCACACCATCCGCATCTCGCTAGGCCCCACCGGCGGGCTGTACACGCAGATCAAGAACGGCGCGCCGTTTGACGTGTTTCTGGCGGCGGACACGGAACGCCCCGAGATGCTGGAAAAAGACGGCCTGACCCAGCCCGGCACGCGCTTCACGTATGCCATCGGCAAGCTGGTGCTGTGGTCGGTCAAAGAGGGCCGGGTGGACGACCAGGGCGCCGTGCTCAAGGCCGCCGACCTGGGCAAGGTGGCATTGGCCAACCCGAAGACAGCGCCTTACGGGACGGCGGCGGTGGAAGCGATGGAGAAGCTTGGCCTGCGGGCGGCGCTGCAGCCCAAGCTGGTGCAGGGCGAGAGCATCGGACAAGCGTTCAACTTCGTGAAGACCGGCAATGCGGACGTGGGTTTCGTGGCGCTGGCGCAGGTGCTGGCGGGTGGTCGGCTCAAGGAAGGATCGATGTGGGTGGTGCCACAGGCCTATTACGAGCCGATCCGCCAGGACGCGGTGCTGCTGAAACGAGGCGCCCAGAACGAGGCCGCACTGGCGCTGCTGAAGCTGCTGCAAAGCCCGAACATCAAAGACCTGATCCGCTCCCACGGCTATGGGCTGTGAAGCACCCCGGCGCCGCTTCGCGGCACCGCCTCCAGGAGGCAACGCGAGCGGTCCGGCAAAGTCGGTTCCACCGCGTTCTGGGCGAACACTCCTCGCGCCGACAATGCTCCCATGTTCCTGACACCCGACAACCTGCAAGCCCTGTGGCTGACCTTCCAGGTCGCGGCGCTGACCACGCTGATCCTGCTGCTGCTGGGCACGCCGCTGGCGTGGTGGCTGGCGCGTTCGCGCGCCTGGATCGCCAAGCCCGTGGGCGCGCTGGTGTCGCTGCCGCTGGTGTTGCCGCCCTCGGTGCTGGGCTTTTATCTGCTGGTGGGGCTGGGGCCCAACGGGCCGGTGGGGCAGTGGATGCTGGCACTGGGACTGCCCACCCTGCCCTTCACCTTTGCCGGGCTGGTGGTGGCTTCGGTGTTCTATTCGCTGCCGTTCATGGTGCAGCCGATTCTGAACAGCATGCAGGCGCTGGGCGAGCGCCCGCTGGAGGTGGCGGCCAGTTTGCGGGCTTCGCCGCTGGACCGGTTTTTCAGCGTCGTGCTGCCGATGTGCAAGCCCGGCATCGTCACCGGCTGCATCATGAGTTTTGCCCACACGGTGGGCGAGTTTGGCGTGGTGCTGATGATCGGCGGCAACATCCCCGGCGTGACGCGCGTGGTGTCGGTACAGATCTTTGACCACGTGGAAGCGCTGGAATACGCCGACGCGCACCGCCTCTCGGCGGTGATGCTGGTGTTTGCCTTCGCCGTGCTGCTGACGCTGCAGCTCTACAACGCTCGCCAGACCAAGCAGCAACGGCCATGACCGACCCAAGTAGTCCGTTTCACCAAAACCACTACATGAAATCGCGTCTTTTTCCGCCATGCGTCGTTGCATCTCCTTGCCGCACTGCCAGTGCGGCTACGGGTCTGCGCCTAGCCTGGCGAAAAAATCCATCAATTTCATTTCGTAATGCTTTTGATGAAACAGACTACTAGCCTCCAACTGCACGCCCGGCTGGACCGTGCCGGTTTTGTGCTGGACGTGCAGTTGGACCTGCCGGAGCGCGGCGTCACCGCCTTGTTCGGCCCCTCCGGTTCTGGCAAGACGACTTGCCTGCGCGTGCTGGCCGGGCTGGAGCGCGGCGCGCAGGGCGCGGTGCGGGTGGATCGGCAGACCTGGCAGGACAGCGCACGCGGCCTGTTTGTGCCACCGCACCGGCGGGCGCTGGGCTATGTGTTTCAGGAGGCCAGTCTGTTCGAGCACCTCACGGTGCAAGACAACCTGCGCTTTGGTTTTGAACGCACACCCACGACCGAGCGGCGTCACGACTGGCGCCACGGCCTGGCGCTGCTGGGCATCGGCCACCTGTTGCAGCGCCGGCCGCATGAGCTGTCAGGCGGCGAGCGCCAGCGCGTGGCGATCGCCCGCGCCCTGGCCACCAGTCCGCGCCTGTTGCTGATGGACGAACCACTGGCCGCGCTGGACGCAGCGCGCAAGGCCGACATCCTGCCCTGGCTGGAGCAACTGCACGAAGCGCTGGACATCCCGGTGGTCTACGTCACCCACTCCCTGGACGAAGTCACCCGCCTGGCCGATCACCTGGTGCTGCTGGACCATGGTCGCGCAACGGCACAGGGTCCGGTGTCCGAACTGATCAGCCGCGCCGACCTGCCGCTGGCCCACGGCGACGGCGCGCTCGCCCTGGTCGATGCCGTCACCTGCGGACTGCGCAACGAGGCAGGCCTGTGCGAACTGCGCTTTGACGGCGGCACGCTGCTGCTGCCGCAGACCCGCGCCACACCCCTGCCCGAACGCACGCCGGTGCGCGTGCGCATCCAGGCGCGCGACGTGAGCCTGTCGCTGGTGCCACCGGAACAGACCAGCGTGCTCAACATCCTGCCCGCCACCGTGACCGACGTCAGCGACGACGGCCCCGGACAGGTGCTGATCGGCCTGCGTCTGGGCCAGGACACACGCCTGCTGTCCCGCATCAGCCGCCTCTCGCTCGAACGGCTGGGCATCGCACCCGGCCTGCCGGTCTACGCCCAAATCAAGGGCGTGGCGATGGTCCGGTAGCCCGGCGAAAAACCACCTCCAGCCGAGCGCCAGGCGCCCTTTCCAGGAGACGGCGCAACCGGCCTGGCGGGATGACCGATTTCAGCGGCGCAGGCGGGCCGCTCTGAGCGGCGCGAGCAAATCGCTCAGGCCGTTGTGGTCGATCTCGTGCATCAGCTGCAGCAGACGGCCCACCTCGCTTTTCGGAAAACCCTCGCGCGCAAACCAGTTCAGGTAATTGCCCGGCAGGTCGGCAATGGGCGTGCCCTTGTGTTTGCCGAACGGCATCTCCTGCGTGAGCAGGCGCTCCAGGTCTTCGGGCTTCACTGAACTACCCTCCGTGCTGCGCACTGCGGGGCTGAGCGCCTTGGGAGCGGCCCGGCGCTGCGCTCACTGGAGTACCTTCGCCCTGCGGGCTGCGGTGCGAGCTGGCTTGGGAGCGGCCCGGCGCTGCGCTC